>SHMQ01000036.1 GCA_008534395.1 Candidatus Acidulodesulfobacterium acidiphilum | reverse complement strand
TTATAAAGACTATATCGGTAATAAGCGGGGTAATTTTAATTGCAGTAGGGATACTGATATTTTTTAATTATCTCTCCGTAATATCTTTATATTTCGGCAATGCTTTCCATTACAATATACCGTATAACGGATAGCTTTTATCCAATATTACCTTTAATCACCATTAGAGATTATTAAAAATTGTTCAATATATAAAATAACTCTGGATGAACCGTCTAAATACCGACGGCTTTAAAACGTACCCGCTTTCGCGAGATATTGGCGTCCGTGTCTATCAAAGCATGTCTTTGATACGGACGCAAATGGACATCACATTGGGTAAATCTTAAATCCCCGGATTGTCATTCCCGCGTAGGCGGATATAAACATATATTTTTCTGAATGTATTGAAAAAGCATGTCTTTTTCATCAGAAAAATATGCCGTTTATGCAGAAAATAAAATTTCTAACGGTGATTTAAGGTATTAATAGTTAGATAAAAAATTTTTAAATTCATTGATTTTCTTTTAACCGTTCAACACTAACGGTATAAATAATAATCAGACTTATACAATATATCGACAAAAATAATTAAATATCCCCTCTACAAGTTGCTTATTTTTTTGGCTAATACCTTCCAGTAACCGTTCTCTTCGGTAACGGACAAAACTTTCTGATTAATTTTACCTACCCATTCTAAAACATCGTTGACTTCTTCCTTTTTATCCGTCAATAACTCGATAACGGCATTTTCCGGCTGCCGCCTCATTTCTATTATAAATTCACCGACGGGCGGCATACAGCACGATACGCCCCTTATGTCAACTACAACGGGTTTAATTTCATCTTCTAAATGCGCCATAATAAATCCTCCATAATAATTTAAAGTTTAAACTTAAAGTTTAAAAATCTTTATTCAACGAATAAATCATGATTATTCATAGAAAAGCAATAATCATGATTTATTCTATGTAAAAAAGTACTATAATTTAAAATTTTGAACCTACTTCTGCCGTGTTTTCTTCGTTTCTGCCGCGGCAGTGTCCACGGAACATACGCCTCCGGCGCATTCCGTATTTGCGGCTTGCGAAGATTCCCCGGTGACATCGCCTTTAGTTTTAGCGTCTGCCTCACCTGTTTGGGCAGTTTGCTCATTTAACGTTTCATCCGCAAATTCGGCATTTACTTTTATTTTTTTATCGCGTACTAATTTGCTTATAAAATATAAAGCGCTGTCCTCCGATATTTTAAATTTTTGGGCGATAGATAGGGGATTTATTTGACCTTCTTCTTTGATGACGGTTAATATCTCTTTTTCGACTTCCGAAGCCCAGTCTTCAAATAGGGCGCGTACTTCCGGCGTTGCAAGACCTGCTATTTCTGCAGTCGTCGCAACAGATTCCTCCATACGTCTGCACATTTCCATGGGATTGAAATTTTCGTCTTTCATTTTGCCCATCATCTTATTCATCATGCCCATTCCCGTTTTAATCGGACCTGCTTCTTCGTTCACTTCTGCCATGGTTTGAGCTTCTCCCATCATTCTTTTAGCCATAGGAGGCATCATAGCGCCCATCCCCATTCCTCCCATCATTCTATTCCTCATCCCCATTCCCGTTTTCATACCTGCTTTCATCTGACCCATACCTTCGTTTTGCCCTGCTTCCCGTCCGCCATTGTCGTTATTATCCTCCGGCGTCTTACCGTTTTTTACACTGCTATTCGTTTCGTTTTTGCATCCCATAAAATTATCTCCTTATTTTTAATTAGTTTGTATTTTTTAATTTAACAATTATTCGCAAGGACACGGAAATTTAGAAACCGCGTTTTCTTTATTGCCGCCCCCGTATTTTTCAAATTTTCTTATTAGATTAATCAATTCGTCGTCGCACAATTCGTTGATAACAAATGTAGATTTGCGCAAAGTTTTAATAAAGCCGGCTTCGCGCAACGCTCTAAGATGAAACGATACTAAGGGTTGCGACATCCCCGTAACTTCGATAATCTGGGAAACCGTGCGGGAGCCGCTTTCTAATGAAAATAATATTTTTACCCTGTTAGTATCGCTCAATAATTTAAAGACCTGAGAAACTTTTTCCGTAATACTCATCACCTCCCTATCGTATAAATTAGGACTTATATAAGTAGTTATTTATATAGTATACCTTGAATAATATTATGTCAAGCAAAATTTATCATAAATATAAATTACAAATTTTATTTATATCGATTAATCTTGATAAAGCGCCGAAATATGGTATTATATAAATATACCGGGCAATAATAGAAAAACTGTCGAAAATGTAATATTTACTTAAGGAGAAAATAATATGATGCCTTACTTTTTTTGGGGAAGCGGAATGTGGATATTTCCGATTATCGGGATAATAGTTATGTTGCTTATAGTCTTAATGATTTTCTGGCGCGGCGGTTTTATCGGCGGATGCGGCGGAAACGGACACGACTGGCATTACCACGACGACGACAGGCATTATACGAAGGACAGCCGCTCGGAATCCGCAGTGGACATATTAAACAAAAGATACGCCAAAGGCGAAATAACGAAAGAAGAATTTGAGCGAATGAAAAAAGATATAGCTGGTTAACGCTATATTTCAATTCAGACTATAGCAGATACAACATTTTTTTATGCAAAAAAAAATTTCGGTTGCGGTAAAAACGGGTTCAAAAATCGAAGGCTATAAAATATTAGACGACGGAACGCTGAAAATTTCAATAAAGGAACGTCCGGTAGAGAATAAAGCAAACGAAGCGGTCATAAGAAAAATCGCCGAAATTTACGACACGCCTAAAAATAAAATTACCATAAAAACAGGTTTAAAATCTAAAAATAAAATAGTCGTAATCGATGAATAAGATAGATTTTCATATCAGCCTTAAAACTTAAGGCATATCACTTTCAGCATGGAGCGGCGGGTATATTGCCGCCGCTTTCAAGGTCTGATTTATTTAACTTTAAATTTATCTCGATAGGAACGGTTTCATGGGATATTATAGCCGTATCTTTCAAATTTTCTTTTAACTTTTCAACGCTAATGTTATAAGAACCGGCATAATAAGGGCATTTTTCTCCAATGCATCCGTGCGGGTGCAGTTCCTTGAAACTGCACGCAATATTAACGTCGTTATCTATTAAAAGAAAGTTAAAATCTTCATAGAAGGATGCGGAGAGTATCTCCAGCGCCTTAAAAAGATAGGCTTTACAGCACGAAGGTCCCGTTAAATCAAACACGGCTTTGGAAAGAAGAGCCGTAATCTTCATGGTTATTTTTTGTTCTTTATCTTTGCCGCAAACTGAACCGGTTAAAACCGAATATACGATACCGCCCGCAGGAACTATGCCGCAAACGCCGCTTAAGCCGCAGTAGCCTCCTACAGCCTGCTTCGAGAGCCTGTAAAACGCTTCTTCGATATCGGCTTCGGAAATATGCACGTATCCCCTGTTTTTTAACGAAGCTAAAACCGCACCCGTTAAAATATAAGCATGGTGGCATCCTAACATAGGCACCGTAACGCTTGGATTATTTAAAATATCGAGTGTAATTTCAAAAGGATTTTTAGCGCTTGTGGATAATATAAAATCTTTTATATAATTAAAAGAGGATAGATTGTGGCAGTCGTCGCAGACGTAATGAGACCTATCCGACGAACAAACTATACTCCCCTTTTCTTTTTTGCCGCAGTAAAAGCAGGTCAAGTCAACTGAGGACGACAGATATTCAAGGGGATGGCCGCATATTAAGCAATTGGATTTGTGTTCCTGTTCCAGTTCGGCGCAAGATTCTCCTGATATATTATTCATTTCAATTTCCCTTTAAAATTTTTTAAATAAAATAATTTATGCTACGATTGCTTCTTAACTTAGTTTAATTTATACATTTTTCTATTATCTCGTCAAATGCGGAAACGTCGGGATTAATCCCTTCATATGCAACGGCTCCGGCTTCCTTTAATGCAGTTATAAAATCTTCCCCCGAAACATAGACTGTATTTGACGGCTCTACGACCCTGCCTTTTATTATCACGCAAGGTCCGTCTGGGTCGTTTTTATCTTTATAGTCCGATGGAATTATAGAAATTTTAACGTTTTTAAAAGTGGAAATGATAAGCCACAGGACGGAAGAATACATTTTGCATCTTCCGTGCGGCGGACATTTTGTAATAATTTTTATTTCGACGGGTTCCATTTTTTCTTCCTCCCTTTAATAGTAATAAAATTGAGATTTATTTGCAAGCACTCACGGTTTAAAAACGTAAAATACGCCTACAAAAACTAACAGCACCATAAGAACGTATTTTAAAATTTTTTCGTTTAAATGCCGGGAAATTTTAGGTCCTGCTATCGAACCTATTATAACGCCGGCTAAGGTCGCCGAAAGGACGGGAACTATAACCGGCACTCCCATTCTTATATAATTAGACACGCTTGTTAAGGATGAAATTAAAACCACAAGAATGCTTATTCCCGCCGCCAAAAAAACGGGAACGCCGATAACGTCCGTCAAAAACGGAACGATTAAGAATCCGCCTCCAACGCCGAAAATAGACGATATTACCGCTATAAAAAACCCTGCCGCAAATAAAACGACTGGCTTAACGGAGTAATCTCTATTTATACACATAAAATCTATTTTCTTGACTGAAAATTTTAATACCGAAGGAATATTGAGCTTGCCGTTTTCCGCTGCAGATGCGGTATCCGCTCCGAATTCTTTTTTACACTCCTCCGGTTTTTTCTTTCTCTGCTTTAAAATATTATAAACCATTAATGCGACGACTAAAAACGTCAGATACCCGAAGAGGTATTTAAATGATTTAAGTTCGGAAAGATAGCTCTTTGAAAACCATGAGCCTGATAAAGCGCCGATAATAGCGCCTGCGGCTATAATAAAGCCGAGATAAAACAAGATGCTTCTTATCTGTTTAACCCTATCCTGCCTTAAATATAAAGGAAGTGCGACGACAGGGGATACGATAACAAGAATCTGGCTCATTACTTTCACGGAATTGGCGGCATGGATATGCAAAACGGTAATAAATCCAAAGCTTGCAAGTATTCCGCCAGCAGCTCCGACCGTAGAAAATACGAATCCCGTAAACAATCCCCATATAGAACCGGATATATAATAAATCAGCGTTCCCATAAGTTATTCCTCTGATTAAAAGTTAGTTTTATTTACATTTTTACAAAATGTAAATAATGTAAATTATGTATAATCCAGAGAATTTTCTTATGGGGAAGCCGACCTGACTCCCGTAATTATTCAGTTAATATACATATAATAAATTGACTAACAAAAAAGTTTTAAATTTATTTTTATTATATACCAAAAAAAAATAATATCCAAATTTACATTAAGAGATTTATTTATATACTTTACAATTTAGACCTTCTTAGTCTTAGGGCATTGCTCACCACGGATACCGAGCTGAAGCTCATAGCCGCCGCCGCTATAGCGGGGCTGAGTAGAATCCCGAAGAAGGGATAAAGCACCCCCGCCGCAATAGGGATGCCTGCCGTATTATAAATAAAAGCAAAGAAAAGATTCTGCTTTATATTGCGCATAGTCGCCCTGCTTAGGCGCCTTGCCCTGACTATGCCCATTAAGTCGCCCTTAACAAGCGTTACGCCTGCGCTTTCCATAGCCACGTCGGTACCGGTTCCCATTGCAATGCCGACCTGCGCTTGCGCGAGGGCGGGTGCATCGTTTACTCCGTCTCCCGCCATCGCGACTATTCTTCCTTGAGATTGAAACCTTTTTACCGCCCCGGCTTTCTGGTCGGGCAATACCTCGCTGACGACCTCGTCTATGCCGAGCTTTCCGGCGACGGCCTCGGCAGTAGTCCGGTTGTCCCCCGTAAGCATAACTATGCGGATGCCTTCTTCATGAAGCCGTTTTACAGCCTCAAAAGTAGTATCTTTTATGGGGTCTGCTACGCCTATGAGTCCGGCGGCTTTTCCGTCAACAGCCATAAACATTGCGGTTTTCCCTTCCCGCCTCATTTCTTCGGCTTTTAAGTCTAAATTTTCATGGTCTATTTTCAGGTCGTCGAGGAGCAGGCGGTTACCGAGAGCAACGCTCCGTCCCTCTATCCTGCCGGTAACGCCCTTTCCCGTGAACGACTCAAACGATTCCATTTTACCCGGATTAATCTCTTTTTCGACCGCTCCTGCAACTATAGCCGCCGCAAGGGGATGTTCGCTCCCTTTTTCTATGCTTGAAGCAAAATATAATATTTCCTTTTCGTCAAATCCGTTCGCCGCAAATACTTCGGCTAATTTCGGCTTGCCGACGGTGAGAGTTCCGGTCTTATCCACGACTAAAGTATCCACCTTCCTCATAATTTCTATCGCCTCGGCATTTTTAAAAAGCACGCCCCCCGTCGCTCCTTTTCCCGTGGCTACCATTATAGACATAGGCGTTGCAAGCCCTAATGCGCAGGGGCAGGCTATTATCAGCACGGCGACGGCGTTGACGAGAGCAAGCGCCATTCTCGGCTCCGGACCGACAAGCGCCCATATAATAAAAGTTAAAACGGCGACCGCCACTACTATCTGGACAAAATATGCCGCGACAATGTCCGCGAGTTTCTGGATAGGAGCGCGGCTTCTCTGCGCTTCGGAAACCATCTGAACAATTCTCGAAAGCAGTGTGTCCGCACCTACTTTCTCTGCCGTCATAATAAGCGACCCCGTTCCATTAAGGGTGGCGCCTATTACTTTATCCCCCTTATGTTTTTCCACGGGAATCGATTCTCCCGTAACCATAGATTCATCGACGGAACTTGTTCCTTCGGTTACCGTTCCATCGACGGGTATCTTTTCTCCCGGACGGACGCGGAGCAAATCGCCGGATTTGACGTCGTTTAAAGGAACATCCTCTTCTTTATCTCCTTTTATCAGCCGAGCCGTTTTAGGAGCAAGTCCCAACAGCGCTTTAATTGCCGCTCCGGTTTTACTGCGAGCCTTAAGTTCGAGCATCTGACCGAGAAGTACAAGCGTTACTATAAAAGCAGCAGCTTCAAAATACGTATCCACCTGCCCGCCCCTGCCTCTGAAAGACGCTGGAAATATCCGCGGAGTAAGCGCCGCCGCAAGACTGTAAATATATGCGACGCCTACACCCAGACTTATTAAAGTAAACATATTAGGACTGCGGTTTATTATGGATTTTACACCTCTGACGAAAAAAGGCCATCCGCCCCATAAAACTACCGGGGTAGCAAGTATAAGCTCAATCCATTCCACTATGTGAAGAGGAAGAATATTTTCGACTGATATTTCCGGAATATATACGCTCATAGCAATATATAGAACCGGGGCGGTCAGAACCGCGCTTACCCAGAAACGCCTCGTCATGTTTATGAGCTCTGGATTTTTTTCTTCTTCCAAAGAACCTGCCCTCGGTTCGAGCGCCATTCCGCATATCGGACAGTTTCCAGGGGCATCCCTGACGATTTGCGGGTGCATAGGGCAAACCCACTCCGTTTTAGCTGCGGCCGCAACCGGAATGACAGGTTCGAGAGCCATTCCGCATATCGGACAGTTTCCCGGCTCCGCCCGCCTTACCTCGGGATGCATAGGGCAGGTGTAAACGACGGCATTATCGGCAGTATATGAAGTCGGAGAAGCTTTTTCTAAATCTCCTCCGCCCGCCGCCCCTGAAACTTTACATTCTTCGCATTCCGAATTCTTTGAAATTTTCATAAATATTCCCCCTCAAATAATTCTGACATGAGCTCGTATATTGTATGGAAAATGTTAAGTTTTTATATAATTTTTTGGTAACAATAAATGTAGCGGAGCATCTTATTCTCCGCTACATTTATTGTTTATTTAAATTCCTCAATAATATAAAACTCGCCGCCCGCGTCGAACATCACGTGCCCCGAAAAACTGTCGGTGCTTGAATGAACGTTCATTAGTGTAATACTGATAACTAATTGTTATATCAATAGAAAGAGGTATTGGCCATGGATTTGCAGGGCTCAATCCATGATAATTTGGGTTACATCCGCAGCCATCCCGTTCGTGTCTGGCAGTCTGAAGCCGTTTATTCATACCGCCTTCCGAACGGATTAAGGTTCGAAAGGGCGGTATGACATACGGCGCAGGTAAAGTGGTACTTTTTGGTAAATGCCGGAATTCCATAAGATTTTTTTGGTGCTTATAAACTAAATATAGTTATAATAAAAAATAAAAAAAATACCGAACTTACCGGTGCAATTTAAGGAGCAAATCAACAATATTAGGCTTTAATTTATAAAAAAAATTTATTAGCGCTTTAAAGTTAAATTTATTAACAATTTTGTTAATACATCAAATTAAAATTTTAAGCCTTTTGAACTGAATTTAAAACATAAGCGAATAGCTTAGCATTATTCCCTGAGATGGGCTTTCGTTTGTAAAACCTTTTATATAAGTAACACCTATCGTATTATTTTTTACCATCGTATAAATTACGGACAGGTTTCCAGTTACAGTATCGTGCGTTCCCGATATAATTGCCTGCGACCATGCTCCCGATACGGCGATAGAGATGTCCTTCGTGATTAATTTACCCGCGCCTGCATATGCGGAAAAAGGGTTAGTAAGGCTGGTAATGTCCGAGGGTTTGCCTAAAACTGTATATCCGCCGTTTATAAAATAAAAATAAGATTTTATTAACTGCGTAACACCCAATTGAAAACCGTAATTTGCCTTTCCCGTTCCCAAGCCGTTAGATTCGCTGGCCGTGGGCAGGTCAACGAAAACCGTTGCCGTTAAGGTCGGAAGGGAAGGGTTTACCGCCTGATTTGTAATGTTATAATTTCCGGTCAAAACTATATCTCCCAAACCGCTTTCGGTGGTCGAAGTCGAAGCGCCCGCTTTTTGAACGGGTATATTGTTGACCAACACCGTAGATGTTTGCTTACGAACCTGCATATACGGTATCGTAGCTTGAAAATTAAAGGTTTTATCCGGGTAATAATTTATATTAAGCGGAATATAAATTAAGGATGTGTTATAGTTCGTGCCGTATTTGCCCCATGTTTCATTATAACCCGTTCCTATCTGCAAGCTGGAAGCGCCAAACGATTTAGATATATTGACATTTACGGAAATTATTAAAAAAGCAAAAACAAAAAAAACGATATTTAATACTTTTATTTTTCTTACCATTGCCGAATATCCTCCTTTTTATTTTACAAAAAAAAATGCAAACTAAATTACAATTATACTTAGGTATTTTTGCACTTAGCTTGCATTTATATCGTTTATATAAAATTTTAATTAATTACCTGCCCATCATCTGCTGCTGCATATTATTAGTTTGTTTAATCTGCTGCTGCGTGTTATTCATTTGCTGCATCTGCTGCTGCGTGTTATTCATTTGCTGCATCTGCTGCTGCGTGTTATTTACTTGATTCATCTGGTTTTGCGTGTTATTTACTTGATTCATCTGGTTTTGCAAGGTATGAGTTTTATAAACATTGCCGTTCTCGTTAGTCATATAATTTTCTAATTTTAAATTATGCGTCGTGTTCGGCGTGTTGACCGCAAGAGACAGGGTATGGTCAACGGTTACGCCGGTTTCAGTTTTATAGACCTCGTTTACTACCTTTAAGTTAACCACGCCGTTCATTTCTTTAATTACATTTTTAACATTTACTTCGTTGCCGTTAAGCTGAGATAGGGTATTGTTGCCCGTCAAATATCCTTTGATAAAGTTTTTTACGTCTGCTTTGTTTACGGCGTTAGTATTGTCTTCGATTAATTTTATAAAAACTGCGTCTCCCACTCCCATGCCTTTTTTCATATATAACTTTAATCCCGAGGGGCTTACCTGAAGATTTTTTTCGATTTCTAGCGCCGCCTGTTTATTATTGCCGACTTTGTTAAGTATCTTTATGTATAACTTTATTAATTTTGCGTCGTTATTAATTACCGTTTTACGCGTAATTTGGGTCGATGCCCCGTAAGACGCTCCGGCAAAAACAGACGCAAGTCCAGCACTACCGACTCCTAAAACAATAAAACCGATTAAAAAAACTTTTAAAAATTTTATCGCTTTCATAATTGACTCCTTTGACTTTGTTAGTAATTTAAATTTTAATTTTAGTAAGAGAACAATTTTATTATATCTTATTATTTGGAAATGTCAACTTGGTAAATTTACAGACCTAAAGTATTTTATTTTTGTTGTAAGAGTCGGGTAAGTTTAAGCCTTTGGGCAGAATTAAGTACCTGCCGACCAAGTAAGTGATAAAATACCATTTCTTTTGCTAAATTAGCTTCTATATTAAATTTATTTAATTTATTTATTTAATATTTCCGATAGAATTTATATGCCCGATTTCCCATTTTTTCCAGATAAGATATAACGTCGGCAATAAAAGCAGGTTAAGTATCGTAGCCGTGACCATCCCGCCGACCATAGGCGAGGCTATGAACTTCGTCATTCTTGCGCCGGTGCCGTAGGCAAACATTGCCGGAAGAAGCCCGATAATGATAGACATCGCCGTCATAACGACGGGGCGGAGCCTTATTATAGAGCCTTTAATTACTATCTGCTCTATGTCGGCATCGACTTGGTAATAATTATGGAAGGTAAGTTCCAGTATCGAAATCATGACCACGCCTATTTCCGTAGATACGCCCATTGCGGCGATGATGCCTACCCATACGGCGATTGACATCGTTATATGCATAAGATAGAGATACCAGAACGCTCCGACTAATGCAAACGGTATGGAAAATAGCGCCAAAAGCGATAACGGTATGGATTTAAAATTAAAATATATCAAAAGAAATATAATAAATATCGTTATCGGAATTATAACCATAAGCTTGTTATTTGCCCTTTTGAGGGATTTATATTCGCCGCTTATCGTATATGTATAGCCCTTAGGAAATTTAACGTATTTATTAATCGTTTTTTTGGCATTTTTAGCCCATAATACCATATTGGACGTGTTTAAAGTTATATCGACGGTGTCGTCGGGCGTTCCTCCCTGCGAAGATACGAAAGACGGACCAAGTTCGTATTTTATCGATGCAAGTTCTTTTAAAGGTACGAATCCACTGTCTGTTTTTACGAGTATATTTCCAAGTGATTTCAAATTATTTCTATAAGCATAAGGGTATCTTACCGAAAGCGGATAACGGGCTAATCCATCGTAAATAGTGCTTATAGTCTGGCCGCCCGCAGAGGAGTCTATGGCTTCGTTTATGCTTTTAAGCGATATTCCGTAAAAACCCATGGCATCGGAATTCGGCTTAATTACTATATACGGCCTGTTATAAACCCTTTCGGCATAAGCGCTCAACGTCCCCTTTACCATGGAAACGGCTCCCGCAACTCCCTCCGCCAGCTTTTGCAGTGTTTTTACGTTAGAACCGTATATTTTTATTCCTATTGGCGTTCTTAAACCGGCAGACGTCATTTCTATCCTGTTTTTAATAGGCATGGTCCATACATTTTCGAGGCCGGGTATATTTAACGCTTTATTCATTTTATTTATCAGTTTTCTTACGGTCATGCCCGCCGGCCAATATTTTCTTCTTTTTAAAACAATCGTCGTTTCGGTCATGCTTAAAGGCGACGGGTCGAAAGCCGTATTTGCCCTTCCCGCTTTTCCGGTAACCATTTTTACTTCGGGAAATTTTTTAATGAGCCTGTCTTCTATCTGCAAAAGTTGCGCCGCATCCGTGTATGAATAACCCGGGGTCGATGAAGGCATATATAAAAGCGTTCCTTCGTCTAGGGGCGGCATAAACTGCGAGCCGAGCCGGCTGTATGCAAAATACCCGCTTGCCAGAACGGCGAACAGCAAAATCAGAAATACGGCTTTATGTTTCATTACGAATTTTAAAACGGGCGAGTACAAAAAAACTAAAAACCTGTTTATAGGATTTTTATCTAAAGGCATTATCCTGCCCTTAATCAGATAAACCATAAGAATAGGCACGAATATAACGGAAATGACCGCCGCAAAAACCATAGAAAATGTTTTAGTGTATGCTAACGGCCTGAACAATGCGCCTACCTCGCCCGTCAAAAAGAAAATAGGCAGAAATCCTACCGCTATAATAATAAGCGAATAAAAAAGCGGCTTGCCCATCTCTTTAGCCGAATCCACGATACAGAGTTTTCTCGCCTCTTCCCTATTTTCCATGCCGCCGTACGGGCATTTTTCGGGCGCGCGTTCTAAAATTTCCAGATGCGAATGAGAGTTTTCTATCATAACTATCGCCGAATCGGTCATTGCGCCTATTGCAAGCGCTATACCGGAGAGGGACATTATATTGGCGCTTATGTGAAGTATATACATAAGCAAAAATGCCCCGAGAATAGCAAACGGAATCATTATAACTATAACTAAGGACGACCTTAAATGAAACAGGAAAAGCATAATAACGAAAATGACTATTAAAACAATCATAATAAGCGTGGTTTTAAGCGTCGAAACGGAACGGTGAATAAGCGTGCTCTGGTCGTATGTAGTTATTATTTTTGCGCCTTTAGGAAGGGAGTTTTTAAGTTCTTTGAGTTTATCCTTTACGGCGGCGATTACTTTCAGCGTGTCGGAACCCTGGTCTTTTATAACCACCCCTCCGAGCATCTGTCCTTTGCCGTTTAAGTCCGATATGGAACGGCTCGAAGCAGGCACTAATTGAACCGTTCCTATGTTTTTGACCAAAACAGGCGTGTGTGTTGCCGCCTCTCCTACGACGATATTTCGTATCTGATTTAAATTATGAAGATAACCTCTGACGTAGATTAAATGACTGACTCCGGACGAAGAGTTTATAACCCTTGCTCCGGTATCGGAGTTGGAAGATTTTATATTATCAATTACCTGCGTTAGCGATAAATCGTAATACTGAAGCGCTTTCGGATTAATAGTAATCTGATACTCTTTATTCCAGCCGCCGTAAGTCGCAACCTGCGCTACTCCCGGCACGGTTTCTAAGGCATATCTCAGGAAATACTCCTGATAGGAATATAAATCGGCTAAACTCTGGTTATGGGCTTTGTCGATTATCGCATACTGGTAAACCCAGTCCACTCCGTTTGCGTAAGGACTTAAAACCGGAGAAACGCCCTGAGGAAGCAGTTTTTTTGCCTGAGAAAGATAAGTCAGTATCTGCGCCCTCGCCCATCCTAACGAAGTCCCTCTTTTAAATACGACCGTAACGAAAGACGTGCCGTACATAGAATTTCCTCTTACCTCTTTTACTCTTGGAGCGGAAATAAGCGAGGATTCTATAGGATACGTTACCTGAAGTTGGACTATGTTCGGCGGCTGTCCCGGCCACGCCGTTTTAATAATAACTTCTGAAGGCGCTATATCGGGAAGGGCATTAAGCCTTATATTGTAAACGGCATATACCCCGCCGAGCCCCAGAAATAACATAAAAACAAAAACCAAAAACTGATTATTTATGCAGTAATCTATTATTTTATTTATCATATGTGTATTCCCCGGTATTTTAAATAACATCTTAATATTAATATTAAATTTTAAATTTATTACTCTTAAGCATAGCTTTTATCACATTCCAGGCATACCTGTCATAGAAGAAGTCTTTTTTGTCCGCCCCATGTTGTTTGATATTGCCTGCGTTCCTGCTTTAAAAGAAGTCTTTTGCGATAAATTTGAATTGTTTGACATTCCAGACATTCCGGGCATTCCTGCCATAGAACCAACAGCCTGGGACAGATTGGAGTCGCTCGACATAAGAAATGTTCCCGATACGACGATTCTCTCGCCGTTTTTTAAGCCGGATATTACAGGATAATAACCGCCGTATCTTGTCCCTATAACGACATATTCCGGCATAAAATATCCTTTTCCTTTATAAACGAAAACCAGCGGTTTTGCCCCGGTAATAAGAACGGCGGATGTAGGAACCGCAATAACCTTTTCGCTTTTAATCATAATTTCGGCATTTCCGTACATACCGGGTTTTATTTCGCCTTTTGAATTGTTAAAAACAAGCCTGACCTCGTCAACCCTTTTTTTGCCGGCAAGATAAGGGTAAATAAACGAAACCCTGCCGTAAAATACCCGCCCGGGATAAGCGTTAAATCTCACACTTACCGTTTCCCCCGTTTTTACGAAAGGCATATCCTTTTCATAGACCCATATGTTCATCCATACGCGGCTCAGTCCTGCCAGTTTATAAAGCGGCTGTCCCGCATTAAAATAACTTCCGGAAAAAATAGATTTTTTCAAGAAGACGCCGTTTACCGGCGAATGAACCGTCGTGTTAGTTAAGATAAGCATTCCCATTTTTAGCATGTTCAATTGGCTGTTTGTTACGCCGAACCGTTTGAGCCTGAAAGCCGAAGAATTTAAAAAGGATTTAGCCTCTTTTATTCCGAAATTAAAATCTGATTTTTTTAATTTTATATAATTTTTATAAGCAAGCATGAAATCCTTTTCGCTGTCGACTAACTCAGGGCTATAAACTGTAAAAAGGGGTTCTCCCTTATAAACGCTCATGCCGGGTTTATTTACAAAGAGGTTTTTGACATAACCGCCGTATTTCAATGTTACAGTTTTTTCTAAAGGAACGCTGTAATCAACCTCGCCTATAGTTTTAATTTTTCTCGTCAATTTCATTAATTTTGCTTTTCCGACTTTTATGCCGTAAAGCTGTCTTTGAACCATGCTTACCATTACCCCGCCCTTAACCATTTTCATCTTTGGCTTTGGTTTTGCGGCTGCGCCCTTTTCGGCAGAAATCTGCTTCCTTCCGGTAAATATGCCGGTATTTTTTAAAAATATAACCGTAACAATGCCGCCGAGAACGAAGGCGGATAAAAATATCGATATATTTTTAGCATTTTTTAAAATTTTCATTTAATTAACTCCTTAATTTACTTAATTTACTTAATTTCTTTAATTTTTATCGTATTTTCCCCATAACCTGTTCGAGGCGGGATTTGTCTATATAATATTTTGCATTATATATATCCCTTTTAAATTCCGAATCGATTAATTTTCTGAAACTGTCTAAGAGTGAAAATGCGGACGACTTCCCAGTTCCGAAAGATGATATTTCGGCTTTAAAAAGAAGTTTTGCTTCCGGAACATACAAATTTTCATACAATTTAAAATTGTTTTTGTTTATCCGCAAATCTTTCGCATAAACGCCGATGTTTTTTATAATTTGCAACCTTTCCCAGCTGAGAGCGTAAATAGAAGAAAGTTTGTCTTTTTCTGCTTTATTTATCAAAGGTTTCTGATATGAATTAAAATATACGGGCAGGGATAATCCGACAGAAGCCGACAAAACGGGAACCATCGAATATCTGTCTCCGTAACCGGCTTTGAGGTAAAAATCCGGAAGATACGATTCTTTAGCATAAGCGGTTTCATAATCCGATTTTTTGGCGAGATATTTTAAAGATTTTAATTCCGGATTATACTTATACGCCGTTTTTATATCTTCTTTTGTTTTATCTCTCTTTCCTACCTCTTTAATCTTCGGCAGGACGGCCCTACGAGATTTAATATACGAAGGCTCAAACCCAGTCAGTTCGCTCAATAAATAAATTAATTTGGCTTTAGCCTTGTTCAGCGAAAACAATTCCGATTTCAACCCTGCGTCTTCTAACATAGTCCTGATATAAGCCGGAGCGGAAGCGCTACCGGTGCCGTATTTTTGAGAAATATCTTTAAGTATCATATTTAAAAGCAGCCTGTTATATTTCACTACAATAATCTGTTTTTCTAACAAAGCAAGATTATAATAGCTTTCCTTGACCAAATAAGCGGTATCGATTTTTAAAGCCCTTGTTTTTGCTTTTGACGACATATAGGAATATTTATTTATCCTGCTTTTAGTTTCGAGCTTCGAAGGAAACGGTATCTTCTGGCTTATGCTTAAACCTATATCGCTCATCGAATTTACTCCGATTCCGGGATTATTAAACCCGTTTGCGTCGGTAAGCCCTATACCTGCCACCGGCTCCGGAAGGGCTTTTGTAATAGCAATTTTTTCTTTTAGCCCTTCGGTCTTCAAAATGGATGAAGTTATATTAGGGTTTTTCAAGGCATTTTTTATAAGCATCTTTAAAGACAATGCGTCTGCCGCATAAGACCGTCCGCCGTAAAAGATTAAACCTGTTAAAATGACAAAGAAAGAAAACAGAATTAAAACCTTTCGCTTTAACCAACATAAATTAAATATATTCATATTATTTATTCTCCATAATTAATATAAAATCCTAATCCTGCACGAGAACTTCGCTTAATCTCCCGCCCCGCCTTGTTATGGCGATGCGTAAGGAGTGCAGGATTAGCGTGCAGTATTAGGGTAAAATTTTGAATAACCTCTTTTTATTATTTTAAGGATTCGAGATACTTTGCCAGTATGCCTATATCCTTTGAAGACATATTTTTAAAAGAAGGCATAACAGCCCTGTATTTAACCCCGTTTAAAGTTACTGCGCTGTTTCTCTTAAAATGCGCGGAAGGGTCGGCTATCTGGGTCGCAATCCATGAAAAACTTCTTATAGAGCCGATATGCGATAGATTGGGCGCATCGTTGCCGCCGGCACCTAAGCCGTTTATCGTATGGCACGTAAAACAGCCTTCATAATGGAATAAAGCCGGTCCCGTTTTTACGCCTTTATATTGGGGAAACATCTTGTGTCCCATATTATTTACCTCTTTTCCAGTCATGTTGTTGCCCATACCCATCATTCCGTTCATCATGCCGCCGTTACCGCCCATCATTCCATTATTGCCCATGCCCATCATTCCGTTATTGCCGCCGTTGTTAGCCGCACCTTGAGCATAACTAAATTTCGCTAAATAAATCCCTGCAATAACCACTATAACTAACAGTACCGATAATATCGAAACAATTATAAATTTCTTGTTATACAAATATTTTATTTTCATAAAGAGCTCCCTTCTTGTAATTTAACAATTTAATTATGTTAATTTTAATTTGCACGCATCTTGAACATAAACATATGCTGATAGCATAAGATATAATAATATATAAAACTATAGCGGATTATATCTTAAGCTGACGAACTTATGTTCGATGCATTTGCGATAAAGAATAAAGATTGGCTGTTTAATTTAACTAAATAAGGTAAGGCTGTTTTGAGGGGGATGGGGTATGTCGGAAGAAAAATGTTTAATATAAAATTGTCTTTTAGGCGGGACTGTTTTAATAATACCGCCGTAATAAAACATGACCGGACGATAGGCGGCGGGTAAATTCTGACATTCCACGCAGGTTACGTAAGACTGCAAATTTAACTTATTGGAATGCCCACCTGCAGTTTTTAAAAAAAATGACAACTGTTTCCCCTCCACCTGTCCCGTCTGTTCCATATTCATAGACATTCCCGCCTGCACCGGGGACATAATCATCGGAACGTTAAGCATATAGCTTATATTCGTAGCTCCTATCAGATAAGAGATGGCTATGGCGGCAAGAGGAAGAAATAGGAAAATCTTATATTTTTTATTCAAAAAAGACTTATCTTTTTTCATAATATATATAATATCATTTTATATCCGTACTTTCAACTATTTCCAAATTGCCTAAAATTGTGTCGTCTTTAAAAAAATTAATAATGTTAATAAAAATATATTGACTATATAAATAATTATGTAATATAATTTTTAATAAATACCGAATGTTCGTTATATTTAATTATGAAAACCAGTGATGAAAGGTCGCTTTTAACACAAAAACTAATTATTAAAAAATCAATGGAACTTTTTGTTTTAAAAGGTTACCATAATACATCTTTGAGGGATATAGCGGCAGAATGCGGTATAAGCACCGGAGCTATTTATCATCATTTCAGCAGCAAAGAAGAAATAGCCGTTAAGCTATTCAACGATACTGTTTTATTTTTAAATAATTTATTTAAAGAAACATTGCAATCAAAAAAAGATACAAAATATAAAATAAAAGAATTAGTGTTAAATCTTATTAGAATTGCGGAAGAAGACAGAATAACTCTTGAATATGCCCTAAACATTAAACATAAAGAAATTATAACGGATGGAAAGCCCATATGTTCTTCGGGTCCTTTTGAAATGCTAAGAACTTTTTTGAAAAACGAAATGCAAAAGGGGAACATTAAAAAAATGGACAGCTATGTCGCTACCGTCTGTCTAACCGGCATACCGGTTAGACTTATTCAAATTAAATGGGATAACGTCATCAAGAAGAATTTAGATATATATAAAGAAGAAATATTTGAATCCGTATGGAGAACTCTTAAGCCATGAATTTGGCATTTCATTTATAATAAATTACATACCGAATGTTCGGTATTTATAATAACAAACAATAATAAAAAGGAGGTATTACAATGAAAAGCATGGCTATTATCATCCAGAAAGACGCTTATGATTTAATTTTAACTGGTTTAGCGTTTGCGTATCTCGGCACGGCGGTTTACGACGAAGTCGATATCTTATGCGTAAACTGGGCAGTTAAGCTTATTTCAAAAGAAGGCGTCAAAATTAAATTGGACCATCAAGACGCGTCTCTTCAAAAAATTCAGGAAAATTTGACTAAAGCGGGACTTCCTACAGATTTATACGAAATAGTCAAAGCATTAAAGGCTACCGGTAAAGTGCATTTTTACGGATGTTCGTTAGCGGCTGCAATTTTTGAAGTAGATCAAAAAGACTTAGTTCCAGAAGCAGACGGAATAGTAGGCGCTACTTGGTTTCTGACAGAGAAAGCCGAGAAAGCAACGATATTTATGCAATATTAACCTAATTTAACTCTGCTTATGAAAAAGTCAGATTTTATTTTACGCATAAATGCGGAACAAAAATCTGACTTTTTTCTCTATAACGTCTTTTTTTCTAAAGTTTTTATTTTTCTTTATTTTAATCATTAATTTTAACATAAAAATCCTTATTCTCCCACTTTTCTTCATCTGTCCAGTAAAATGTAAAAACAATTTCATCGTTTTCCGCTAAATTTTCCGTCGGCAAATCGTTATAAAAAACTCCTAGTCCGGAATTTTTTACCTCTGCATCGTTAACAGTGCGCCATCCGTCGCTCGTCCAGCGAACTAAAGCATGAGAAAGCGTTTCAATGCGCATTTTTTTTCTGACTTTGACACCCCACTCAGTTCAAAGTCAATAAAATAGCGCATCTGCAATTTTATTTCCTGCAAAATTTACTACCGTAGCTATTTTGATTAGTGTTTATATAGGATTAAGCGGTATCGGAGATGTTTTTCGGGTAGTTTATTCTTAGCGCGGTAAATATGTTATGCGCAAGAGGCATAGGCTTTACCTTCATGATAAATTTGTTGCTATCCATATCGGCTTCTCTAAATTCAAAGAATTAAGCGCTTCTTTTATTCTTTCCGGCGAACAATCTATATCTTTCTCTTTAAGTTTAAATTCCAAATTTCTTTCAAGAAGGAAGGATAGGAATCATACCATAAAGTGCCCTTTTATTCTTCCTTCCGTCCAGTGGAACACGGGTCTTACTTCCATGGTGGATTTCATAATGCGGAACGACTCTTCTATCTGCCAGAGCATTCCGTAATTAGAAATTATCTCTTTAGGGGAAAGCTCTAAGTCGTTGGTTTCTATAGCATAATAGCCGTCATACATAGCGTCTTTTAAAATAGCTTCTTCGTCTAAAGAGTAGGAACACTCGAAGGTATTAATGTATTTTTTCCTCCTCTTTTAATTGCAAAGAAATTTTAACCTTAATCCAATCCTGCGATAGAAAATATTTAAATGTTTTCTATCGGCAATTTAGGGGTTTTACCCAAATCCAGAAAATAAATTTCTAAATCTGGGTTTGGGATTTTACATACATATTTCAAACTATTATTTTATATAGTATAATATCAAAATAGACTCGCTCGGTAAACAATTTCACATTACGATTCTTTCGGTTTCGCCGCACTATGAGTTTATTGCTTATTACTATAAATAAAATAATAACCGTTCTGACATTTGCTTATTCTTTCTAATATTTTTATCTTAATAAATTTTAAATATAAATTTAAATAATATGAGCAAACTCTGGTTGTTGCAAAATCTAAAAATTTTCGAAAGTCTTTCAAAAAAAGATATAGGTTTAATAGACGACTTATCGAAAATGGAATATTATAAGAAAAATGATACTATATATTTAGGAGAATCTCAATCTAGCCATGTTTATATTTTAAAAAAAGGCAATATTAAAATAACGCTGTCAACGGAATACGGAAAGGAATTTATAGTAGAGATTTTAAAGCCGAATGAAATTTTTGGAAATTTTGCCGATTACGTGTTTGACGGCGAAGCAAGTTTCGATTTTTTAAATGCCGAAAGCGCTTTTGCTTTGACGGATACTGAGGTTTGTAAATTTAAAAAAGACGACTTCGACAAAATACTAAATCTTTATCCGGTCATAGGCAACAGGGTTTTGAAATTAATCGGTTTGCGGTTTAAATATATTTCAACAAAAATTGCATCGCTGGCATATAAAAGTTTGGACGCCAGAATATCGGAGGTTTTAATTTATCTTGCCAATAATTTTGGGGTCGAGGAAGTTCTCGTACCGTCTTCAACAAATATATTAGAACGCTGCATCCAAATAAATATTAAATTTAAATTAACCCACGAAGAAATTTCAAACCTGACGGGAGCCTCAAGGCAAAGGACAACGATTGTGCTGGATAAATTAAAAAACTTGGGGATTATCGATTTTCACAAAAAAAAATTATTATAAAAAATTTAAATAAATTAAAAGAAATAGCCGGTCTTCAATAAAAAATTTTCAATTTATTTTTATCCGTTTTTCCCACAATAGATATTTACAATCTAAATCTTGTTTTAGTGCTTCTGAAAGTAAAATTTTAATAATTTTCGGCAGCCGCTTAATCTTTAAAAATGCTTTAAAGAAGCGTATATAATGCGACTCCGGTTCAACGTAAATCCACGCCTTTAAATATTGCGCTCCTTCAACTAACGGGCGGTCATAAATAAGCTTGGCTGTTTGAAAAGGCTTTAGACGCGTATCAAAATATTGCTTCTTTAAATTTAAGCTCACGCTCCAGCCTATTATATAACTTTTAACAGACTTTTTAATAACTTTCCCCTTGATATTTTCCTGCCCGACATTCAAAATAACCTTAGGCGTCGTATAAGTAGGAAAATCATGTCCGACTCCTGAATTTGTCAAACTCAAAATTGTTTGGACATTAGCGGAATTAATGTTAACCTTTTTAAGGCGAATAGTTACGGCTTTCAATACAAAGTTTTTATTATAAATACTTTTAAAAGCCATTGACCCATTAGGGGTGTGACACGTTTCGCATGAAATGCCTTTTTTTGCGTAGATGCTGTTTTTCCATTCATAGTAAGTATTTTCAAATAATTTTCCTTTGAGTCTTCTATTATCCGAAGGAAGTTGATGGCATTTTATACAAAAATAAGATTTTGTAAATGCTTTGCTTGGAACAAAGCCTCCGTGTGCAACCTTACCCTGCTTCATATATTTTTTAATGTCAGGACCAAATCTGCGATAATATCTCACATGACATGTAGCGCAGCTAACGCTTAAGGCGCCTTTATTCATAGGTATTTTTAGTGCGTTTAATGCAATAACCATTGCTTTTTTTTCTTTTGTACCATTTTTTAAAATATACTTTTCTTTTTTATCTAACCCTTTATATTTATTATGTTTTATATAATATTCCGCAAGCGGCGAATGACAGCTAAGACAGCTCATAACCCAAGGCTTCCAGTGTTTTGAGGTCATTTTTTTTAATAAAAGCTGCGCTACCACTCCTGCATCCATTGAATGCGCCATTCTTGAGTTCTTCCATTCCTCATATTGATCGTAATGGCATGCCATGCAAGAGGATGGTGAAAGGGATTTTTGAATCTCGGGCCATTTATATGGGGGTTTCCCCTCATCGATAGGAGTTTTCCAGTAAATATTTAGGAATTTATGGGTATTTTTATGTGCGGCAAGTTTCTTTAAATATAAATATTTTTTATCGGCATTTTGATTGCTTGCATTAACTTTAGCATAAACATAAACGGTTAAAAAAATAACGGATGCAAAAAGTAACGGAATTAAAATTATGGGTAAATAAAGCAGGCTGTTCTTCAACCGCTTAAATCTAAAAATATCAAAAATACCCTGAAGGACATGCAACGATTTATATTTCTTATGCTTCACAAAACCGTATCCTCGTTAAAATAAACAAACCGGCGCAGTATTAAAAACCTGGAATTATATCATTACATTATATAATATAATCTACAATATAATGATAAAGATAAAGAATAAAGCAAGGGACAGCTAATTAATCTACGCCGGCAATAAACGGCTTTTTTTATTTCATTCCGCCGCCGTTTCCGCAGGGATTTTTCATTTTACCGCAAGAATTTTTCATCGAGGTTTTTTTCTTGCCGCAGGCATTTGACATGTTTTTGCCGCAAGGGTTTGACATGCCGGTATAACTTGCATTTGCGTTTCCAACCGCAATCAAACCTAACATCATAAATGCAGCCATTGTCATGAAAATTAATTTTTTCATAAAGCACCTCCCGTTAGTTAATTTTTATTTATTTATTACATAACAATATCTATTTTACTTTACAATTTGGGATTATTATGTCACGATTGTGACAGTCGGCGTTTTTTATTTGAAGATGCAGGGACAGGATAAGGTGTTCATTAACCCGCCTATCCGTTATAAGGTATGTTGTAATGAAAGGTATTGCCGAAATATAGCGATATGATCGATAAATAGTTAAAGAATATCAAAACCCCGACGGCAATCAAAAGCACTCCTATTATTATCTGGATTGTCCGGATATATTTTTTAAATCTTTTAAATGCGGTGAAGAACAGATTTAACGATACCGCGCTTATAAAAAAAGGAACGGCAAGACCCATGGAATATGTAAATAGAAGAAAGCCGTCTTCAAGCGAATTATGAAGCGTGGCGCTTATAAAAAGAATTGAGGCAAGTATCGGGCCTATGCAGGGCGTCCACGCACCCGCGAATATTGCGCCGATTACGGCAGAGCCGATAATGCCCGCAGGCTTGTTTTTCAAATTAAATTGGACATCCCTGTTTAAAAACGAAAATATTTTAAGCTTGTTTAAAATCCCCGCGATATATAAACCCATGAGAACAACCACTATGCCGCTTATCCGCATTACCCACGCGGATTTTATAAAATCTGCCACCGCCCCGCTGAACATTTCGAGAAGCACAAAAATTACGGTAAATCCTAATATAAAAAAAGCGAGTTGATAACAACGGCTCTCCTTGCCGCTTTCCGTCTTCTTTCGTCGTCCGCCGCCCCTTTCCCGCCCGAAAGTTCCGCAACCGAAAACCCGGATACATATGATAGATAAGAAGGGATTAAGGGAAAAACGCATGGGCTTGCAAAAGAGAACAACCCTGCCAGAAAGGCTACCGCCAATGATACATCTGGCACAAAAAAACCGCTTTCAAATCCTGTCATTTAAATCTCCAAATTACATAAATTATATAACTATTACCTGATAACCTTCGTTTATCAACCTGCCGACATTGGGATGACCGTCGTATTCTGATACGAGTTCGATATTCTTTTTAACAAGGCTGTCTTTTACCTCCTTTCTAGTGGAACAGAAGTCGCACGCCCTGTAAATTATTCCCATCGATTGTATTTCTCTAAATAACTTGTTTAAAAAATCGAAGTCGGATGTGTCATTGGATATTATATCGAGCCACTTTGTTCCATTGCCATCGAAAATAAGGATTATTTCATTTCCTGAAGCCTTGATTTCTTTTGAGTATATCATGGCATGCCTTATCTTTGCAACCGATTCTTTAAGTTCGGTTCCTTCTAAGACTATAACCGCGACTTTTGCCATATAAAACCTCCTGTTTTAAATAAATAAATTAAACATGGTTATATAATTATAATTTTTAAACAGGTGCAGACCTCCACCCTCTTAATTTAACTTTATTTTAGTTTCTCGCGAACGAACTAAAAAAATCCGAGGCAACCTGCCTGTTTTATGTGCCTCACCCGAAACCGCCGCCTGTTTTGCCGCATGCAATCGCTTCCTTAAGTTCAACCTTCTTTGCAAGAATAACGTCTTTGGTTTTACAGGATGGGCATCGCACCTCTTTTTTTGTTTTAAAGGTTTTCCTATAAAATTCGGAAAGCTTGCTTTGATAAACTTCAAAATCCCTGCCGCACTTTTGGCATTTATACTGATAAATAGGCATTTTTTTGACTCCGGTCTTTTTTGATTAATCTTTCTTTATATTATAATTATAAATCTTACAGCTAATATAATGTCAAATTAAATCGACATGGTCGATATGGCATAAATTAAATAATATTCAGTACATAATGCTTATCTAAAAGCGTATTTATTATATCGTCAAAGTCTTTTGCCGCCTTTTCCGTAGAAACGGCAAAATTATTTATTATATTGTTTATTATATCTTCGTCAGTGCTCTTCCCGTCGCACAATAATAATATTTCGTAAGAAAGCCTGTTAAGTTTATATATATTTCCGTTAAGGTTGTCAAAAAGCATATATTTTTCCTGATACTGTTTTAAACTGACATTATCCGAAAGTTTTAATATTCTCATTTTTTAATTTTCCTCTATATCCAGCACTGCGGGTCTTTTGTGTTTAAATCTTTATTATGGTAATAACTTATAGCCTTGCATCCGCCGCATCTTTCGATATGGGCACAGCTCGAACATTCATTTCTATCATCCCTTTTTCTCATTTCCCATAAAATATCCGAATTATACCATACCTTGAAAAGCCCGTCGGTCAGTATGTTGCCGAGCGGCAGGTAAAGCCTTCTGCACGGCAGCAGTGTCCCGTCATGCATGACGCAAATGGAAGAAAACCCGACGGGACAATAACCGCCGGTATTCTCGTCTATCAAATTCCACAACGGCCTCGATGTTACTAGCTTGGTATCCTTGCCCGATAATTCCTTTTTTGCTTTACAATAAACATCGGAGTAAACTTTTTTTAATTCCGGGGCATCTATAAAAAATTCCTCCTTTTCGGCTTCGCTCATAGTAGTCATCCGCTCCACGGTCAGAGAATTTACTTTTAGGGAATCAGCAAGCGTGAGCATCTTGACGGCAGACCCTATATTTTTTTTATGGAGGGTAAACATCACCGATGTTTTAATGCAGGAATTTTTAAATTTTCGAATAGATTCGACCGCTTTTAAAAAAGTTCCCGCACCTCTTATATTATCATGCGTTTCTTCATCGTGTCCGTCTAAAGATACTTGAATTTCGGAAAGTTTTTTATAATCCTTAATCTTGCTTATTATGCGGTCGTCGGTCAATGTGCCGTTGGTCAATATCGCAAATTTTTTAAAATTATCCGATTTTTCTATTAAATCCGCTAAATAAAAAAGCCCCTCAGGTTTTAAAAAAGGCTCCCCGCCGGTCAGCGAAATAAAGCAACCCATTCCCCATTTCGACATAGCTTCGTTTATTTTTAAAAAAATAGATTTAAGCATGTTAAAATCTATCTCTTTGTGGTTATAATCTTTTTGATAACAGTGGCTGCACCTTAGATTGCAGGAATCTATAAAATGCCACTGTATATAAAACTCGTTATTCCGGTTTTTATTGTTATACCCGTCCATAATATAAAGTATTTTTCATTATAAGCAACATTGCTATATTTTATATATTAATAATTATTATGATAATTATAAACTTAATAGTCAAGTGCAAAGCCAAGCAAAATTTGCGATTGTTTACATCATAACTTTATAAGCAATAAAATTCTGTCAACTTGGTGACATTTATTAAGAGAATGAACGGCAATGAATTTATAAAAATGTCTCTTACGCAACAGAAATTTTTAAATAATGATAATATTATTAAATATATTATATTATAAATGGTTATAAAGGGATAATTAGTAAATAATTTAAAAGGGGGGATTACGCTTATGTTTAAGATTAGGTTATTTTTAATAGCCGCTTCGATTCTTATTTTAGGTTTTAGCTCGGTTTCCGCGTTTGCTATGCAAAATTATAACTACGGCGGATTTTTTAAAAACTA
>SHMQ01000035.1 GCA_008534395.1 Candidatus Acidulodesulfobacterium acidiphilum | reverse complement strand
GCAATTTTGGGTCCTATCGCAACATTGAATTCTATCCCCATAGTATTATATAATATTACAAAATATTGCGCAATAAACGGCACATTTATAAAAAGGGATGAAAAGTGCGGGAAAACGGAGAAACTGCCGCCGTTAAGGTAGAAAACTTAGTAAAAAAATATAAAGACGTTACCGCCGTAAACGATATATCGTTTACGGTAAACAAGGGAGATTTTTTTGCTTTTCTGGGGCCTAACGGAGCGGGCAAGACTACGACTATAAAGATTTTATGCACGCTTATACTGCCTACGAGCGGAAATGCATATATAAACGGTTACGATACGGCTAAGGATAAAAAAAACGTAAGGAAATCCATCGGATTGGTGTTTCAGGACCCTACGCTTGATAACGACCTCAGCGCATATGAAAATCTGAGTTTCCATGCAAAATTATACGGAATGGAAAAAAAAGCGGCTAAAGAAAGGATAGACTATATATTAAATTTTATTGATTTATATGAATACAGGGATAAACCCGTAAAACGGCTTTCGGGAGGAATGAAAAGAAGGCTCGAAGTCGGACGCGGACTTCTTCATTCTCCTTCGGTTCTTTTTCTCGACGAACCCACGGTCGGACTGGATATTCAGACAAGAATAAATATGTGGGATTTTATCGATAAATTAAGAATAAAAGAAAAAACGACGGTATTTTTAACTACGCATTACATAGAAGAAGCTGAAAATTGCGATAAAATAGCGATTATAGACCATGGAAAAATAGTAGCGATAGACAGTCCTCAAGCCTTAAAAAAATTGGCGGAGTCTAAACATGGTGAAATTCCTACCCTTTCCGACGTTTTTTTATCTCTCGTCGGGAGGGAAATAAGAGATGAAACAGGTTCGGCTTTAGATAGAATGAGACAGTTTGGCAGGGCTTTAAACCGGTAATTCAAGGCTTTATTTCAGCTTAATTTTAAAATAATTTCCGACGACGCTTCAAGCGTCATTGCCCATCTGAGCGCAACCGTCGGAGTCCGTCCCCATGAAAAAGAACCGTGGGATTTTATCATAAATACGCCGTTTTCTTTAAATATATCGCTTGCTTTAATATTAAAAGCAGAGAATGTTCCGCTTTTTACGTCGTCTATGAATTTTAAAGGAAAAACGTATATTTCGGGAAAGAAATAAGCGGATTCAAAATCTAACGGTTTAATTATTTTTATATCGGGGTAAATAGAAAAAAGTTTTTTCAAGGAGGCGTCCGCAATTGCGCCCGATATGCCGTCAGCTCCCGTTTTATCGGTACGTAAAGAAAGGGCTATGGCATTAAGCGGATGACAGTGAAAGACCGACGACGCAGGAAAACTTTTTAATATAAATCTGTGGACTTCTAATTCCGACGATGCGCAATTTGCCGATACGGTAAAATCGTCAGGTTTAAGATTTATAAGGCTTCTGCCGGTTTTAGTAATAAGTATCCCGTCTTCGGTTTCAACGCTTATGTTGCCGCTGTGGGTATCCACTAAATTTTTGTCGAACGCTATATTGCATACGTTTCTTAATTCGGCAAAAAGCTTAGAATATTTTTTTTCCATAGGTATCGTTATATTTTATATAACGTCAAAATATAATGCAAGCTTCGTTTGCGACGGGGAAAGAAAAAGGTGTCAGATTTTATTTTACGCATATGGAAAACAGCAATTAACTATCAATGTGTTGCGTAAAATTAATCTGACACCTTTTTCTGCTATCCATGCAGAGGGCAGAATTGAATTCCTTCCCCGTTTTTAATCATCCCCCCTAATTTAAAACTTGCTAAAAAAATCAATATATTATAATATTTAATATATTTAAGATTTATAAAGAGAGGTTATTCAATTATGTTTGTCGACAGTTTGATAGGTATGTTCAGCAACGACCTTGCCGTTGATCTTGGAACGGCGAACACTCTTATATACGTTAAGGATAAGGGCATCGTTTCAAACGAACCTTCGGTGGTTGCGGTACATATAGATTTGCGCGGAGAAAAGAAAATCCTTGCCGTAGGAAAAGACGCAAAGAAAATGTTGGGCAGGACGCCCGGCAATATATCCGCCATAAGGCCTATGAAGGACGGAGTGATAGCGGACTTTGAAGTAGTAGAAGCCATGCTTAAGTATTTTATAAGAAAGATACATAACAGAAAAAGCATGATAAGACCCAGAATAATAGTCGCTATTCCTTCCGGCATAACTGCCGTCGAAAGAAGAGCGGTCAGGGAATCGGCGGAAGTCGCAGGGGCAAGAATGGTCTATCTTATAGAAGAACCGGTCGCAGCGGCTATCGGCGCAGGCCTTCCTATTACGGAAGCCGCCGGAAATATGATAGTGGACATAGGAGGCGGAACCACGGAAGTAGCCGTTATTTCCATGTCCGGCATAGTTTATGCCAAATCTTTGAGGGTCGGCGGAGATAAAATAGACGATTCGATAATACAGTACGTAAAGAAAAAATATAATCTGCTTATCGGCGACAGAACCGCCGAGCTCGTTAAAATGACTATAGGCACCGTTTATCCGGTCGAAGAAGAGTCTAAAATGAGTATTAAAGGCAGGGACTTGGTCAGCGGCATACCTAAGATTATCGAAATAACTTCTTCCGAAGTCTTGGAAGCTATATCCGAACCTGCTGCCCAGATAGTCGATGCCATAAAAACTACGCTTGAAAAAATTCCGCCGGAACTTTCTTCGGACATAGTGGACAGAGGAATAGTCCTTGCAGGAGGCGGAGCGCTTCTTAAAAATATCGACGTTCTTATCAGGGAAAATACCGAACTTCCCGTTATAATAGCCGACGATCCCCTTACCTGCGTCGTACGCGGAGCCGGCAAAGCGTTAAACGAAATTCAAGTTTTAAAAGATATAATGTTAGAAAATTAACCGTCGTGGGAAAGTTTGCAAAAAAATTAAAATTAAAAAAACATAAAGATGCCGTTGTTCTTTTGGCTGTTATATTAATATCTTCCGCGGTTTATTTATTTTCGGTTAAAGGAATAGGATTCGGAGGGGCTTTTTCCGATTTTATAGGAAATAAAGTATATTTAATTTATGAAACGGTCGATTATCCTATAGCGGCTTCCGAAAAGATATATAATAATTATATAGATCTTATTTCGGTTAAAAGAAAGAATTTAAAGCTTAAAGAAGAATTAAAAAAAGTAGAATTTAAATATAACCGCTACAGATATTACGCAATAGAAAACAGGGAACTTAAATCGCTCCTTTTTTTGAAAAATTCTATAAGCAGGAAATCGGTTGCCGCAGAGGTCATACTTCACGGCATAGAAGACTGGTTTTACGGTTTGTATATTAATAAAGGAACTAAAAACGGAGTATCAGACGGAGACGGCGTTATTTCTTACGACGGAGTCGTAGGGCGCGTAGTTTACGCGGGACGCGGCAGGTCTAAAGTTATTCCGATTACTAATCCCAAGTGCGTTTTTTCCGTTATAGACGCAAATACCGGAACTATGGGCATAGCGAACGGCGCTGGCAACGGCTATCTTCAGATGAGATTTGTATTTAATTCAAAAAAGATAAATAAAGGCGATAAAATTTTAACGTCGGGATTAGGCGGCGTATTTACGTCGGGAATATACGTCGGTAAAGTAGTTTCCGTAATAAAAAAAAGTTACGATATATTTCAACGCGTAACCGTAGCGCCTTATAAAAATTTATTTAACGAAAAATATGTTCTCGTCGAAAAATAACAGCATTTATAATTATTTTTATACAGCATGCCTTTTTTTGCTTTTAATAATACTGCCGCTTATTATTAGCAATAATTTTAATTTTAATTCAGGTTCTTTTTACGTATTTCCAAATTTTGCTATAGCCGGATTGGTTTTTATATCTGCTTATTTAGACGTTTATTCAGGCTGGATCGTTGCATATATAATATTTTATATTTACGGTTCTATGACGCCGTTAAATCCTGCTGTTTTCGGTTTTTCCGGAACTTTGTCGTATGCGGCTTCTTACGTTATATGGCGAAGAATGCCGTTTGAAAATACGGTAACGGAAATTTTAATAACTTTTGCCGTATCGTATATATTTTATTTAATTCTGTTTTTAACGGTTTTTTACGGACTTAAAATAGATTTTACATACTGGAATTTTCTTTTCTCTTATGTTTTGCCGGTGTCTATTACTACCGCCTTAGTTTCTCCTGCGGTATTTTACGCCTTTAAAAAAGCAGGCTTAGGGAATTTTTTAAATAAAAGAAAACTAATACAAATATAATCAAATTTTTGACGGTACCGGAATTGAATTCCGATACTTAATTCAATTTGTGGCAGTACCGGAATTGAATTCCGATACTGCATTTATTAAAATAACCGCAGGGACGGAATTAAATTTCGTAACTGCTAAAAATTGGGATTTAATTATGCTTGATTTTTTAAGAAGATTTTATGCGCACACGGCGGGAAAAATTATAACCATTCTCGTCGGGCTTTTATTTATAGTGGGTTTTAGCTTTCTTCCTTATATAATGGGCGCGGGCGGCGGAGCATCGCCGAGCGACGTTGCCGTAGTTGCGGGGAAAGGCATTTCTTTAAACGACTTAAACCGATATTACGGAAAATTAGAAAACGAATACGAAAAGCTGTACGGAAATAAATTAACGCGAAAGGAATTGAGCATGCTCAATCTTACCGGCTCAGCCCTTTCGTCTCTCATTGCGGACAAAGTTTTAGAATTAAAAGCTCCCGTATTCGGCATCGAAGTTTCAAACGGTTTCATAGCCAGGAACATAGCTTCTGCTCCGGCGTTTCAAAAAAACGGGAAGTTTAGCGATAAACTGTTTAAGGCCGATATGCTCGATAACCATATGACCCCGGCGGCTTTTGAAAAAAATTTCAAAAACGAAATTACTAGGGAATATATAAAAAGAGTCGTAGAAGAATCTTTCAGCGTAGTCGATACCCAGTTTATAAACGATTATAAAATAAGAAACAAGTCTGTTTCATTTAAAATAGCCGTATTTAAAACAAAAAACAAAGCGGACAAGTTTCTCAAGAGCGAAATTTTATTCAATAAAGATTTTTCCGGCATTGCAAAAAAATACGGCGGCGGCACCGTTGCAGTTCCTCTTTTTACCGAAGCCGGAATAATAAAATCTTTTTATTTCAAAAAATACCGCTTTAATGCCGATATGCTGAAATCTATATTTTCTTCAGGGCGTAAAGACGTCATCGACGAAGTATTTCCCGTTAAAACGGGGTATGCCGTCATTAAAATACAGAGAGTATTTTTTCCGAGATATGTTTCGGGCAAACTTTCTAAAGCTAACAATAAAGAAAGCGAAATGTACGCTTTTCAGAAGGAACAGAAATTTTTAGACTATTACGTAGATTATTTAGAATCTAAATCTAACGTTAAAATAAATAAGAATGCATTATCGTCGTTTCATCCTTATTGATAAATAATATGCCATATGTCTTCTTTATATAGCGAAAACGGAGTATTTAAAGAACAAAAAAACAGAATTAATATTATTGCAGTTATCGTAACCGCACTGTTATTTATTTTATTAGTCAAGCTTTTTTTTCTTCAAGTTATAATGGGCGGATACTATTATGACCTGGCACGCGATAATGCTACGAGAGTTATATATCTGGCGGCTCCAAGAGGGGATATATTGTCTTCGGACGGAAAAATATTCGTCGACGACGAATCTTCTTTTAATATAGCCGTTACGCTGTCGAGGGTAAAAAATGTAAGGTCGGAATTAAAATTTCTTGCAGTACTGATGCATAGAAACTACCGGCATATTTTGAAAAAAGTAAAAAAAGAAGAATTTCTTCCGCCTTACGAACCGATTATCATTATGCGGAATATTTCCGTCAAACAACTCTCCAGATTCGAGGTAAACAAACTCTTCCTAAAAGGTTTTTTCGTGGCTAAGATTCCCATAAGGCATTATCCTTACGTAAAAATGGGAGCCCAGATTTTCGGATATGTAGGTCCGGTGTCGTCCGTCCAGCTAAAAGAAGCTAAATATTCATATCTTAATTCTTCCGACATTATCGGCGAAACAGGGCTTGAATACTATTACCAGAAATATCTGCACGGAAAGGACGGGGAAAAAAGAATCGTCGTAAACTCGAAAGGCGAACCTATAGGAAAGGTTATAGTAAAAAAACCGGAAATGGGCGCTAATTTATATACTACCCTTGATTTTACTTTACAAAAATTAGCTTATAAACTTATGAAAAAAAGAGAAGGAGCGGTTATAGCCGTAAATCCCGAAAACGGAAAAATTCTCGCTATGGTTTCCACCCCTTCCTTTAACCCTTTTTATTTTTCGGAAGGCATTAGCGAAAAACACTGGAGCTCAATTATCGGCAACGACGAACATCCGCTTCAAAACAAGGCCATCCAGAACGCAATCGCGCCCGGTTCGACTTTTAAAGCCGTGGCTTCTCTTGCCGCTCTTTCCCTTCATATAATTACGCCTAAAGAAAAAATTTATGCCGGACCGACTTTTAAATTGGGAGATGCGGTATTTTACAACTGGAATCCTTATCAGAATTCAAAAATAAATCTGTATAAGGCAATAGCCGAATCCGTGGATACTTATTATTATTCCATAGGCGTCAGGATAGGCATCGACCAGCTTGCGAAATACGCTTTTAAACTCGGTTTGGGAAAGAAAACCGGAATAGATCTGCCGGGGGAAAATCCGGGTTTTATTCCCACCAAACGTTTAGTTTACGAAAGATACCGCAGGCACTGGTATAAGGGTTCTACCCTGTCGGCAATCATAGGGCAGAGTTACGACCTTGTAACTCCGATACAGCTTGTTATGGCTTACAGCGCCATAGCTAACGGAGGAAAACTTTACAGACCGTATATACTTGAAAAAATAGTTTCTCAGAAAGGAAAAGTATTAAGGACAATGAAGCCGAAATTTATAAGGAATATAGATATAAAAAAGAAATATCTCGATGCGGTTAAAAAAGGTCTCTGCGAAGTTGTAAGCAAAAGTTATGGAACGGCCGTAAACGCCAGAATAAGGGGCATAAAATTTTGCGGCAAAACCGGTACGGCGCAGGTCATATCGAAAACTTATTCTATTTACGACATTAAAAGCGTGCCGAGAAAATACAGGGACAATGCATGGTTCGTCGGATTTGCTCCGCTTAAAAATCCTAAAATCGCCGTCGTGGTTTTAGATATGCATGCTAAATTTCTCGGAGCAAACGCGGCAGTTATAGCAAAAAAAATAGTGGAAAAATATTTGGAGCAGAAAGGGCTGTGGAAACCGTCCAAACATCATAAAAAGAGCAAGAAAAACAATATTCCGAGTTTTATATATACAAGTTTTTAAATTATGAAAATATATTATGAAAATATTAAATAATAAATATACGCAGAATTTCGATTTTATAATACTTTTTACGGTAATTATAATTTTTTCGTTAGGTATTATTAATCTTTACGGTTCCTTAAGCATACATCACAAAGATTTTTTCGATCCGTACGTCATAAAACAGCTCGTATGGTTTGTAGTGTCTATTCTGATAATGGCCTTAATTATATCCATAGATTACAATACTTTGATAGAAGCGGCGTATTATATATACGGATTTATTTTAATATTTATCGTTATCGTGCTAGTAAAAGGAAGAATTACCCACGGAGCTTCGAGATGGATTTCTCTCGGCGTACTTTCGTTTCAGCCTTCCGAATTAATGAAAATAGCCCTGATATTCGCTCTCGTCAAATATTTTACGACCTGCGAAAACAAAAAAGGCTACAACCTGCGGAGCCTTATTATACCTTTTATTATGATATTGATACCTGTTTTATTAATAGCTAAAGAGCCGGACTTAGGAACGTCCCTTATAGTTTTATTTATAGGGTTAATTATTATTTTTTTGGCGGGAATTAAAAGAAATTCCATGCTTATACTCGCCGGAATTATTCTGGTAACAGGTCCGGTTTTATGGTTCAGGCTTAAATCTTACCAGAAAAGCAGAATATTGATATTTCTGCATCCCGCAAAAGATTATCTCGGAGCTGGATATAATATTATACAATCGGAAATAGCCGTGGGAGCGGGACGGCTTTTCGGCGACGGTTTCGGCAACGGCTCCCAGAGCACTTTGGATTTTTTGCCGGCAAAGCATACCGATTTTATTTTTTCGACTTATATGCAGCAGTTTGGTTTTATAGGCGGATTAGTTCTTATAATTCTTTATTTTATAGTTATAATAAGAGGGTTTAAGATAGTTTACAGAGCCAAAAAACTTCAGGGTTTTTTACTCGGCGGCGGAGCTCTTGCCATTATAACTTTTCATGCTATAATAAATATGTTTATGACCGTCGGCCTTTTGCCAGTAGTAGGCGTCCCGCTTCCGTTTTTCAGCTACGGCGGCACGTCGCTCGTCGTAGATATGTCCGCGGTAGCAATACTCCTGAATATTTCTATGAGGAGGTATAAATTCCAATCGTAAACATATGGAATGAATAAAATGAACGAATTTAAAAAAAATAACCCGTTTATTTTTGCGGCATCCTTTTTTTACGCAGGATTTTTTCCTTACGGTCCCGGTACCGCCGGTTCCGTAGCCGCTTTTTTGCTGTATATATTTTTGCTTAGATTTTTAAACCCTTTTTATTATATCGCAGTATGTATTATAATATTTATTACCGGGGTTTACGTTTCTTCCAAGGCTTCTAAAATATCCGGATTAGAGGACCCGCCTTTCGTAGTAATAGACGAAGTTCTCGGCTACCTTGCAGTTATGTCCGGTTTATTATGGATGCATTTCGATTTTTTTCATATTTTGATATACTCTTTACTTGGGCTTCTTCTTTTTCGTATTTTCGACATATCGAAGCCGCTGTTTATAGGAACTATAGACAAAAAAATTAAAGGCGGATTAGGCATTATGCTGGACGACGTCGCCGCCGCCCTTTTTTCCGTAATAATTTTAAGAATAGCTATCGTAATAATAGCAGGTATCTAATTATCTGAAGTAGTGCCGGAATTCAATTAGAGCACTGCCACAAAATGTAAAGGGGTACGGAATTCAATTCCGCCACATCTCAAAACGAAATATGAAAGACATAAAAATATTAGTTATATCGGACGACGGAAATTTTGCCGCGGCAGGCGAAATAATAAAAGAGCTCTCCGACGTGCTTTCGGTTTACGGACTCGGTTTCAAAGAAGCCGTAATTATGCCGGAAAACCAGGATGTAAGCATATCTAAAGTCGTATCTTATATGACGTCCGAAGATTCTTTCGTAATAATATGCGGAGGCATAAAGGAAGGAAGTTCCTTGACTTCCGAAATAATATGCTCCGTTTTGAAGAAAGAACGGACGAGAAGCAAAGATGCCGCAGACTTGATGGCTTTAGTTTACGAATCGAACAAAAAATCTTTCGATCATTCCGCAGAAAAAGCATGTTATTTTCCCGACCATTCTTTTATCGTGCCGAATCAAAATTCCGGCATATCCGGTTTTTATCTTACCGAACCCGTATTTATAGCCGCGTTTCCTTTAGAGCCTCATAATGCGGTTTATATGTTCAAAAATCACGTTCTCGGTAAAATGCTCGGAAAATTAGGTATAAATTATTTCGTCAAATTTAGAAAATACAAGCTGTTCGGTTTAAAAGAAAAAGAGTTTGAAGCTCTTTTTGCAAAATTAAAACAGGTTTCGGACGTTAATTTAACGTATGAATATTCATACGGGGAATTTATTATATCCGCGGCGGTAAACGGCGTTTCAACCCAAAAACTCAATGAAAACATAAAGTTAATAGATTCAAAAACCGGCGGAATTTTTAAAAATTATCTTTACGGTTATGACGAAGACGAACTTGAAGTAGTATGCTCTTATCTGTTGAAGGAAAACGAAATTAAGATATCCGTGGCGGAATCCCTTACCGGAGGGCATATTTCCGACAAACTTACCGACCTGCCGGGCGCATCTTCTTATTTTCTTTACGGCGGCGTAGTATATTCAAATTTTGCAAAAACCGATATTTTAGGAGTAGATCCGTCTATTATAGAAAAAGAAGGCGCCGTTTCCGAAGCATGCGCAGAGGAAATGGCAGAAAAAGTAAGGGAAAAAACAAAATCGGATATAGGCATCGCCGTTACAGGTTTAGCGGGACCCGGTACCGACGGCGGCAATTATCCGGTAGGAACGGTTTTTATAGCATTATCGAGCGATAAAATAAAAGAGTCCAGAAAATATGTTTTTTCCGGTTCGCGTGCCGATATAAAATCTTATACGACGAAAATGGCGCTGTTCTGGATTTACAGGCTTTTAAACGAAATAAGCGGCAAAAATATGACAAAAATTTAACTTGATAATCTTTCTTTTTTTTAATATATTATATTGAACAGTGGTGCCGGAATTCAATTCCGTCCCCGCAACAAATAATCTACAGGTGAAATTATGGCAGTAAAATCAGTCGAAACTAAAGAAAACGTTAAAGAAAGCGCAAAAGACGCCGCTATCCATGAGCAAAAAATGAAAGCGCTCGACCTTGCTATGGCTCAGATAGAAAAGCAGTTCGGCGCGGGAGCCGTCATGGTTCTCGGCGGAAAGCCGCCGGCAGAAAATATACAGTCTATTCCCACCGGCTCTCTGTCGTTGGATATTGCGCTCGGCATAGGCGGCATCCCTAAAGGAAGGGTAATAGAAATATTCGGACCGGAATCGTCGGGAAAAACGACGCTTACGCTGCAAATAGTCGCGCAGGCTCAAAAACGGGGAGGCATAGCCGCTTTTATCGATGCGGAGCACGCCTTAGACTTGCAGTACGCAAAGAAAATAGGCGTCAACGTGGACGAACTCGTCGTTTCTCAGCCCGGAACCGGCGAAGAGGCGTTGGAAATAGCGGATTCTTTGGTAAGGTCAGGTTCTATCGACGTTTTGGTAATAGACTCCGTCGCCGCATTGGTACCTAAAGCCGAAATAGAAGGCGAAATGGGGGACTCCCATATGGGACTGCAGGCAAGGCTTATGTCGCAGGCCTTGAGAAAACTTACGTCCGCTATAGCAAGGTCAAATACGTCGGTTATATTTATTAACCAGATAAGGATGAAGATAGGCGTTATGTTTGGTTCTCCCGAAACCACTACCGGCGGCAACGCTCTTAAGTTTTATGCATCCGTCCGTATAGATATAAGAAGAACCGGCTCTATAAAAAAAGGCGACGAAGTAGTGGGCTCAAGAACTAAAGCGAGGATAGTAAAAAATAAAGTAGCTCCTCCGTTTAAAGAGGCGGAGTTCGACATAGTCTACGACAGCGGAATATCTTTAGAAGGGGACATAGTCGACATAGGTTCGGAAAGCGGCATAATAGAAAAATCGGGAACATGGTTTAGCTACGGCAAAGAAAGGCTTGGACAGGGAAGGGAAGCCGCAAAAGAAACGCTCAAAAACAACCCCGCCCTGCGAGACGAAATACATTCTAAAATTTTAGAAAAATTTAATCTTAAATAAAAAATGGACGAAACGGTTTTACAGTCTAATGCCGCACAGGACGGTCAACAGGTTAAGCAGGGAGGACAGCCGTCGCTTTTAGGAACTATTTTAATGACGGCGGTCGGCAAGAAAGCGTCGGATATTCACCTTAAAGTAAATTCTTATCCTATTTTTAGAATAGACGGGGATATTTACAAACAGGAAAATTTCGGCGTTATGTCCAAAGAAGTTATAGAAAAAATAGCCGTAAGCATGATGGATAAGCATCAGCTTAAAGTTTTTCAGGAAAACAGGGACGTCGATCTTGCATACAGCCTGCACGGCGTCGGAAGATTCAGGGTCAATATTTATTCCCAGCGGAATTCTTTAAGCATAGCAATGCGCTATATCCCTTTCGATATTCCAATTTTTGAATCGCTTAACCTGCCTAAAATTATAAAATCTATATCACTTAAAGAAAGAGGATTAATACTGGTTACGGGCATAACCGGCAGCGGAAAGTCCACGACTCTCGCTTCCATGATAGATTTTATAAACAGGAATAAACCGGTAAACATAATAACCATCGAGGACCCTATCGAATATCTGCATAAAGATATAAAAGCATTAGTCAACCAGCGGGAACTCGGCATGGACGTTTATTCTTTTTCGCACGGATTAAGGGAAGCCTTAAGGCAGGATCCCGACGTTATTTTAGTAGGCGAAATGAGAGACTTAGAAACGATAGAAACGGCAATAACTGCGGCTGAAACCGGACATCTCGTAATGAGCACCCTTCATACGCTGGATGCGCAGGAAACCATTAACAGAATTATAGCGGTTTTTCCTCCTTATCAGCAAAAACAGATAAGAATACAGCTTGCTTCCGTTATTTCCGCAGTAATATCGCAGAGGCTTATAGCAAGAGCGGACAAAAAAGGACGTCTTCCGTCCGTAGAGATAATGATAGGAACGGAAACGATAAAAGAATGCATATCAAACGAAGATAAAACCGCGAGTATAAGAGACTTCATAAGAAGCGGAAACATACAGTACGAGATGCAGACTTTCGACCAGTCCCTCTACAATTTTTATAAACAGGGCTTGATAACATACGAAGATGCTCTTGCGGAATCCACCTCGCCGAACGACCTTGCACTGTTAATATCCGGAGTAAACGCTTCCGACGACGATATAAGCGCAGGGGTAAAAGCAGACTCCGTTGAAAGCGGCAAAACTTCAGTCACCGCCGGAGCAAGTCCGTCCGTAACTGGAAATACGGCGGCTTCAGGCGGTTCGGGTTCTTACTGGACAACGTAACCGCATGTATGTTTATGCGCAAAATATAGAAGTATAGCGCTACATAATGTATTATCGGAGTAATCTCTTTGAAAATATCGCAGGAAAATATTTCTAAAAGAAAGTCTAAAACGCCTTTATCGGCGCAGAATTACTCTTTAAAGCTCGTGTCCGCGAGGTCTTATTCCGAAAAACGGCTTGCCGAAAAATTAATCAAAAAAGGCTTTTCTACGGAAGATACCGGCAAAGCGTTAAAGAAATTAAAAGAATACGGATACTTAAACGATGAAGAATTTGCGGAAAGACTTATAGAAAGCGGAAAAAAAAGACTTATCGGCAGAATAAAATTAAGCTATGAACTTTATAAAAAAGGAATAAACAAAAATATTATAGACAAGCTAATCGAAACGTTTTACACGGAAGACGAAGAACGTTCCGTTATGCTTAAAGCGGTGGACAAAAAGAAAGTTTCCCTGATAAAATACAGGGAAAACGAACTGATATATAAAAAGAAACTTTACGATTTTTTGCAGAGCAGAGGATTTTCCTCTAAAATAATAGAAGATGTTATAACAACAGCACCTGAATTCAATTCCGGCGCTGCTATAAAATAAAAAATAGGGACGAAAATTCAATTCTGTCCCTGCCGCAAAATGGAATATGAAATCAAACGAACTTAGGGAAATATTCATTAAATTTTTTACGGGAAAAGGACACGTGCAATTGCCGAGTTCTTCTTTAATTCCCGCCGGCGACGACTCTATCATGTTTACTAATGCCGGAATGGTCCAGTTTAAGGACTATTTTACCGGCGTAGTTCAGCAGGCGCCTATGCCGCGAGCCGTAACCGTTCAAAAATGTATGCGCGCAGGCGGCAAACATAATGACCTCGAAAACGTCGGCAAAACTTCCCGCCACCACACTTTTTTTGAAATGCTCGGAAATTTTTCTTTCGGAGACTATTTTAAAAAAGATGCCGTTTTGTTTGCCTACGAATTTATAAAAGACGTCATAGAACTCGACCTCGACAAAATATACGTTACAGTAAACGATAAAGACGAAGACGGTTATAATATCTGGAAAAATACCGTAGGTTTCGATGAAAACAAAATATACAGGCTCGGCGACGAAACTAATTTTTGGCAGATGGGAGAAACCGGTCCTTGCGGCTATTCAAGCGAAATATTTTACGATACCGGTTATTCGGAAGCGGGGCATACGGACTGCGATATTAATTGCGATTGCGGCAGATATTTAGAAATTTGGAATCTCGTTTTTATGGAATTTAACAGAGATAAAAAAGGAGACCTTTCAAAATTGCCGCGTCCCTCTATTGATACGGGAATGGGGCTTGAGCGCATACTGCGAATTTTGCAGAACGTAAAATCAAACTACGATACCGATGTTTTTACTCCTTATATAAAAGAGATAGACGCCGTTACCGGAAAACGATACGACGGCGGAGACGAAGCGTACGATACCGCCGCAAGGGTTATCAGCGACCATATACGGACGTCGGTTTTTTTATCCGCAGAATCCGTATTTCCCTCCAACGAAGGCAGAGGCTATGTATTCAGGAGAATTTTAAGAAGACTTATCAGATATTCTTTAAAGCTCGGCATAAGTCTCGATAACCTGAAATATCTCGGTAATATCGTGGTAATAATTATGGGCGGATTTTATCCCGAAACTGCCGACGGACTTGCCGTCTTCGAGAAGATAATCTCCGAAGAGTATGAAAGGTTTAACGATACGGTAGGACTGGGAATTAAACTTTTGGAAGAAAAAATTATCGAACTTAAGGAGAAAAAGCAGAAAATAGTTCCCGGCGAATTCATATTTAAATTATACGACGAAAAAGGTTTTCCGGTAGATATAGCAATAGATATGGCTGAAGAAAACGGTTTTTCGATAGATTTAAAAGCTTACGACGAATTAATGGAACTTCAGAAAAAAGGTTCAAAGCAGAAAAAAGAAAAAAACGGAGTTCCCGAAACCGTTTCCGGCGTACCTAAATCGCTTTTTAAAGGATACGGCAATATAGAAAATGCCGCTAACGCCGATATTAACGGCATATTCGACGAAGACGGCATGCCCGTCGAGAACATAAAAGACGGCGGTTTTTATTATATAGCCTCGGATATTACCCCTTTTTATCCTGAAGGAGGCGGTCAATCCGGCGACAGAGGAACTATAAAGTTTAATTACGGAAAATATTCCTTATCAGCTTCGGTTTCCGATACATTTAAAACCAAAAACGGAGTCATCCTTCATTATGCAAGAATATTTACCGAAAGCATGAAGGATGCAGAACAAAATCTGGGAGCCGCCGCCGCCGAAGAAATGCTTGCCCCGCCGGTTTTTCCCGTAAAGGCTAGTTTTTCGGTCGATGCGGAATTAAGAAAAAAAACTGCGGCAAACCACAGCGCGGTCCATCTTCTTCAATCCGCGCTAAGAGAGATACTCGGCAGCCGCGTAACACAGCAGGGTTCGTTCGTAGATTCGGAAAGGCTCAGATTTGATTTTTCGTACGGCAAGCCTCTGACAGACGAAGAAATAAGGAAAGCGGAAGTTTTAGTCAACGGATATATTTTTGCCGACCTTGAAGTAAAAACGCACGAGCTTGACGTTCAAACCGCTTTAAATTCCGGCGCCCTTCACTTTTTCGATGAAAAATACGAAGATACCGTAAGGGTCGTGTCCATGGGAACGGCATCGAAAGAATTCTGCGGAGGCACCCATGTTTCGAGAACCGGAGAAATCGGATTTTTTAAGATTACCGGAGAATCTTCGGTTGCTTCCGGCATAAGGCGCATAGAAGCCGTTACGGGTTTTAATTATCTCGACTACTTGTACGTGGAAGAGGACAATATAGTTAATATCGCCAAACTTCTGAATACTTCCAAATCCGAAGTTTACAACAGAATAATAAAACTGTATTACGATTACGAACTGCTTGAAAAAACCAACGAGGAACTCAGGTCGAAACTCAATTCTTTTGAATCCGAGCGTCTTATAAAATCTTTTAAAACGGGCATGGCGGCCGCAGGCGGATTTAAATATTTAATTTCAAAATTCGGCAACGTTTCAGGCGAAGAATTAAAAGAGCTTGTAAACGCCTTAAGTTCAAGGCGCGATTTTCCCGAAGGCGATTCTGTCGTAGTTTTTATATCTAATATTAAAGACGAAAAGTTGATTTACATCGTATCTGCAAAAGGTTCCATAGACGCATCAGCCGTTATAAAACGCATTAATTCGGAAACCGGAGGAAAAGGCGGAGGCAAAAAGGATTTTTCTCAGGGCGGAACGCAGGATGTTTCAAAATTCGACGTAATAGAAAAAATCATTGAGTCGGTATTGTTATGAGCAAGAAAACTGCGGCGGCATCGACGGTCGTCTTATTAATATTTATATCTTTCTTTTTCAGCGGATGTGCCGTAAACGTAAAGACCGCCGTTAAACCGTACAAAAAACCGGTTGCATATAAAAGCAGAAAAGAAGTTCTGGCAGGACTTATTAAAAATTACGGAACGTTCGGCGGGTTATCGGGAAGACTGCGTTTCACGGTATCGGACGGCGGTTTTTCTATAGAGCAGGCAGGCATTTATAAATATATAGCCGGAAAGTATATAAGCTTTATTATTTTAGACATGTACGGCGACGTTCTTTTTAACGCGAAAATAATTAAAACGAAAAGCGGAACGGAAGCCGTTTTTTTCAATCCCGAAGACGGCAAAATTAAATCAATAAACTTGGATAAAAAATATAAAATTAAAACTAACGATAAAACGCAAAATTATCAAAGGCTGTTAAGAGTTTTTAAAATTTTGCTTTTTATCGATAAACTGAATAAAATAAAAAAGTCGCCTATTTTTTATAATACCGAAAAAGGTTTCTTTTTTGCATACGGCGGAAAACAAGGCTATTATATATGCGTTTCAAAAAAATACCTTATCCGTTCCGTAACTTCGGTCAAAAACGGAAAAGAAATAGAATCGGTACGCTTTAAAGATTACGTTTTAAAAGGTTCCGGCGCAAATACAAGCATGGTTCCTTTAAAAATATATGTTGACGATTATTTATATAATGTTAAAATGAATATACGTCTTTCTAAAGGAAGTATGTTGCTTAACTAACAACGGTGCCGTAATTCAATTCCGGCACCGTCACAAAACTGGTAACGAAATAGACAAATGAAAAAACTAACTTTATTAATCTCTATTATAGCCGCAATATCCGTATTCTCGGTTATGCTTTCCGGATGCGGCAAAAACGTAAAGAAAAATATTTTGCCGCCGGACGTTTATTACGGCAAAGCCATGCACGATTCCCATGTTAAAAATTATAACGGCGCCGCAAAAAATTTTAAAGCCCTTATAGAAAATTATCCGGCTTACGGTAAAACGGAAATTGCGGAAATAAGGCTCGGCGACGTTTACTATCTTGAAGGAAAATATATCGAATCAGCAGGCGCTTATTTGGATTTTGTACATCTTCATCCGCGTTCCAAATACGTTCCTTTTGCAATGTATTACGAAGCTATGTCGTATTACAAAAGAAATTTGGCGGTAGGCAGAAATCAAACTCCCCTTAAAAACTCGAAGAAGGTTTTTGAAAAACTTATATCGAAATACCCTTATTCAAAATATTCAAAAAAATCTTTTAAATATATTAAACTTATTAATATAAAACTTTCCGAAAATACCTTTTTTACAGGACTTTACTATTACAATGCGAGCATCTGGAAACCGGCGGCTTATATGTTTAAAACGGTATTAAAGCAGTACGGGAGGGACGGCGTTCCTATTATACCTAAAACGCTTTATTATCTTTCGTCCTGCTATAAAAATCTTGGAAATAAAAAAATGGAAGCCCGCTATCTGAATATTTTAAAAACAAAATACCCGAAAAGTAGGTATGCGGAATAAAAGAATGTTGACACGGCTCTTAAATTATGCAATAATTTAAAGCTAACGCAAAAAATTAAAAAAATAAATAAGGAGAAATTAATATACAGAAAAATAACAGAACGTACATAAACGAAAGTATCAGGGCAAAAGAGGTAAGGGTTATCGACGAAAACGGCAAACAGGCCGGTATAATGCCTTTATATGAAGCCGTTAAACTTGCCAAAGAAAAGCTCCTCGACCTCGTCGAAGTTTCCGAAGAAGCCGTTCCTCCGGTATGCAGGATAATGGATTTCGGCAAGTTTAAATACGAGCAGAATAAAAAAGCTCAGGAAGCCAAGAAGAAACAGGTAGTTATACATTTAAAAGAAGTTAAATTCAGGCCCAATACCGACGAGCACGATTACAATTTTAAATTGAAAAACGCCGTTTCTTTTCTTAAAGACGGAAACAAAGTTAAACTTACGGTAACTTTTAAAGGCAGAGAACTTGCCCATACGGAATTGGGAATAAAGGTAATACTGAGGGCAATCGAAGATTTAAAGGAGTTCGGCGTTCCGGAGTTTCCTATTAAGCCGGACGTCAAAAGGACGTTCAGCACGATTATAGTACCGGTTAAGACGGCTAAAAAGACTGCCGAAAAAGACGCCGTTAAAACGGAAAAAACGAAAGAGCAGGAAAAAACGGCATAATAAAAATATATTAATTAAAAACGTTAATAAAAAATTAAAATAAATTTTAAAAAGGTGGTTTTATTAAAATGGCAAAGATAAAAATAAAAACTAAAAAAGGCGCAAAAAAAAGATTTAAGGTAACGGCAACCGGACTCGTCGTTCATCATAAAGCAAACAAGAGCCATATACTGACGTCTAAAAAACGCGGCAGAAAAAACAGGCTTAAAAAATCGTCGGTAGTTAATTCCGTTGATTCCCTTAACGTAAAAAGATTAATACCGTATCTGTAAAATTTATAAATATAATAAGCTATTATAAGGAGCAGTATAATGCCGAGAGTAAAAAGAGGTATTTTAACCAGAAAAAGACACAAAAGAGTATTAAAAGCCGCAAAAGGCTATTACGGCGCGAAAAGCAGGCTTTTTAAGTCCGCAAACGAAGCCGTAAACAGAGGGCTTAACTATGCTTACAGAGACAGAAAAGTCAAAAAAAGAGAATTCAGAGGTATGTGGATAGTCAGGATAAACGCCGCATGCAGAGAAAACGGAATTTCCTATTCAAAATTTATAAATGCGCTTAATAAAAAAGGCATAGAATTAAACAGAAAGGTTTTATCCGAAATAGCTCTTTCAGATCCGTCTGCTTTTGCGGGCATAGTGAAAGACGCTGTCGCTGCCTAAATAATTAAAACGATTAATTCGGAGAACATAGTTTATGGCATTAACCAGGGCAAATTTAACTTCAAAAGTACGTTCTAAGGTTGGTTTGCCGACCGCGGAATCCGCGCAGTACGTAGATTCGTTCTTTGAACTTATAAAATCCGAAATAGAAGAAGCCGGAACCATAAAGCTTAACGGTTTCGGAAATTTTACGATTAAAGAGAAAAAAGCGAGAAAAGGCAGAAATCCGCAGACCGGAGAAACTATTATTATCAGCGAAAGAAAGGTCGTAAAATTTAAGCCTTCTGTAGTTTTTAAATCGGAAGTGAACAAAAAATACAAAAATGGAAGTTCCGATAAACAGCGCTCAAGATGAAAAATATTTTTACAAAATAGGCGAAGCCGCCAAAAAAATAGGCGTCGAACCGTTCGTTATCAGATACTGGGAAACCGAATTTTCTTTTTTAAAGCCTTATAAATCAAAAAGTAGCCATAGGCTCTATTCCGGTTCGGATATCGAGAAACTTCTACTTATAAAAGACTATTTATACGATAAAAAATTTACCATAGAAGGCGCAAGAAAAGCTTTAAAGCGCAAATTATACGGCGGCGAGGAGAATATAGCCGAAATTGCGGCTGAACGCGCCGAAGAAAACGGAGGCGTTTTAAATTCCGGCGGCGGACAAGCACACGAAAAGATAGAATTGGTCCGTCGCGAACTTAATTCGCTAAAAACATTTATTAAATCAAGAAAGACTGGATATTAAACTTGAATATACTCCTTTCCAACGACGACGGCGTTTATGCGACCGGCATAAACATATTATACGAAGAATTATCAAAGAAATACGACGTAACCATAGTAGCTCCCGACAGGGAAAGAAGCGCAAGTTCCCATTCGCTCACCATAGACAGACCCTTAAGAGTCAACGAAATCAAACCTAACATATTTTCGGTGGACGGCACGCCGACCGATGCGGTAAATATCGGCGTCCACTCCATAATGAAAACAAAACCCGACCTCGTAATTTCCGGAATAAATTACGGAGGCAATATATGCGACGACGTCATCTATTCGGGAACGGTATCCGCCGCCATGGAAGGAGCCGTTATGGGAATCAAATCCATCGCCGTTTCTTTGATGGTTAACAGGGGAGGAGGCTATCTTCCCAAAGACGCTTCTCTCGAAGAAGATCTGGAAGCCTCTTTCGTAAAAGCTTCCGAGTTCGTTTCAAACCTTGCTTCCGTTTTCAATAAAACCGGTTTTTCGGAAAACACCCTCTTGAACGTAAATATTCCACAGACTATAATAAAAAAAGAAAATAATCCTTTTGAATACCGAATTACCAGACAGGGAAAACGCTATTTCGAGGACTTCGTAGTAGAAAAAACCGACCCCAGGGGAAGAAAATATTACTGGATATGGGGTAAAAATATCACTTTCGAGGATATAAAAGACAGCGATTATGAAGCCGTGCATAGCGGACTTATTTCCGTTACGCCTATCCACTTAGACATGACAAATTATAAAGCTATGGAAAAATTAAAAAATATAGATTTTTCGATATGAACGCAAAAATTATAAACGGTCTGTCATCGAAGGGCATTACTTCATCCGCCGTTTTGGGCGCGATAGCGAAAATTCCACGCGAATCTTTCGTCGCTCCGCCTTTCAGGCACTCCGATATGTGCTACGGAGAGTCGCCCCTGCCCATAGGGCATAACCAGACTATTTCCAGCATTTATACCGTCGCTCTTATGACTCAGGCTCTGTCCGTCGATAAAAGCCATAAAGTCTTGGAAATAGGCACTGGTTCCGGTTATCAGGCCGCCGTTCTTTCCCTGCTGTGCGGTTCCGTTTTTACCGTAGAACGCATAAGGGATTTATCCATGCAGGCAAGAACGGTTATCGAATCCTTAAATCTGCGCAATATAATTTTCATAGTCGGCGACGGTTCTATCGGCTACGGCGAATATGCTCCGTACGACAGAATAATGATAACCGCCTGCTCTCCGGATATCCCGGCCGCTTTGTTCGCCCAGCTTGCCGAAGGCGGCATTATGGTGGTGCCGGTCGAGCAGAACGGCGCCCAGTCGATATGCGTAATAGAAAAGGAAAACGGAGCGATGGTTTCCAAAAATATAGCTCCGGCTAACTTCGTTAAATTAATAGGGAAGAACGGTTATGAAGCGCAAAAATCCAGCCAAAGGTGCGGTTTCTGAAAAATCTTTAGCCGTAATAGACGGAGCAGAAGTTCAAAACGGTTATGCCGAAGAATACGGAAGAGTTTCCGATAATTCGTTAAGGTCGGAAGAAAACAAAATTTCAAGCCAGTACCTTAAATACCTTAAAAAATATCCTCTGCTGACCAAAGAGCGGGAATACGAACTTGCCGTCAAAGCAGGAGAGGGCGACGCAGATGCGAGAGATTTAATGATAAAATCCAATCTCGGACTAGTGATAAGCGTCGCAAAAAAATTTCTCGGAAGAGGACTGTCTTTTGAAGATTTAATTATGGAAGGGAATCTTGGACTTATAAAAGCCGTCGAAAAATTTAAACCTAAATCCGGTTTCAGGTTTTCTACATACGCTATCTGGTGGATAAGACAGACCATAGAACGCGGAATATTAAACTCCGGCAGGGTAGTAAGGCTGCCTATCCACATATCCGAAAACGTTTATAAGTATTCGAGGGCGGTAAAAGAAATAACTTCCGAAATTCAAAGGACTCCAAATATGGGCGAAGTAGCCAGCCGCATGGGGATTAAAGAATCGAAACTCGAAAAAATCATGAGTTTGGTCGGCAATATTTATTCTTTGGATGCCGTATATACCGGCGGCGAAGACGAAGAAAACCAGTCTAATTCTTTTTCTAATTTAATAAAAGCAGATGAAAGCCAGGATTCGGCTTTCGACGAACTCGATAAAATAGAAACTCTTAATCTTTTAAACGGCTGGCTTTTAAGGCTTTCAAAGCAGGAAAGAAGCGTCGTAATTTTAAGATACGGGATTAACTACGAAAAGCCTCGCACGTTAAACGAAGTAGGGCGGATATTCGGACTTACAAAAGAAAGAATAAGGCAGATAGAAGTAAAAGCATTAAAAAAGCTCAGGCAGATGGCAGAAGAATCGGGTTTTGAAGGCGGCAAGCCGCCCGCGGAAGAAAAGGAAGAGAGTTGAGTTCGTTTATAAAAAAATATAACAAATATAAATACGAGATTTATTTAATCCTCGTTTCTCTTTTTGCCCTGATAGTCCACATTCATCTTGCGTCCACCTTAAACCTCGGCAACGACGAAGCCCACTACTATGCGTGGTCTTTAAAGCCGTCTCTCGGTTATCTCGACGACGCCCCTTTTGCCGGCTGGATTATATACCTTACGGACGCTCTTTTCGGCAAAAGTCAGCTTTCCGTCCGTCTCGGCTCCGTCGTATTTTCTTTTTTCGACGGATTTTTAATATATTATCTGACTTATATTTTATTTAAAAGCAAACGCGCCGCTTTTTTCTCGTTTCTTTTTTATCTTGCCGCCGTCATATTCGGCATTGTTCTTTCCGTTATGATGCTTCCCGACGCCCCGCTTTTATTCTTTACTCTGTTATTTTTTATTTTTTTCTATAAAGCGGCGGAAAAAAATGCCGAAACAAAAGGGGCAGATCTTTTTTATTTCCGCAACGAAAAGCAAAATTTATCAAGCGGCTCGACGGAAATAAATAAATCTGTCCCTTTTGTTTATTGGCTCCTCTCCGGCATCTTCCTCGGACTCGCTTTCCTTAGCAAATATACCGCCGCCCTTATTCCGCCCGCCGCTCTGTTATACCTGCTTCTTTCCAAGCAAAACAGGCATTATCTCAAAACTTTTTATCCCTACATGACGCTTGCCGCCGCTCTTTTGATATTTTCGCCCGTTATATACTGGAATGCCGTCCATAATTTTATTTCTTTCAGGTTTCAGCTTTCGCACGGTTTTTCCCATCCTACCCCGGGTTTGCCGCTTCTTTTAGCCGGCTGGCTCGGCCAGGTTCTGGTCATTACTCCCTTTATATACATATTTCTTATCGGAGCGTTTATATATGCAATAATAAAAATAA
>SHMQ01000034.1 GCA_008534395.1 Candidatus Acidulodesulfobacterium acidiphilum | reverse complement strand
GGTTTTTCCCATCCTACCCCGGGTTTGCCGCTTCTTTTAGCCGGCTGGCTCGGCCAGGTTCTGGTCATTACTCCCTTTATATACATATTTCTTATCGGAGCGTTTATATATGCAATAATAAAAATAAGAACAAAGGGGACAGGAATAAAGGGGACAGATTTATTTATTTCCTCCGAGCCTTTCTTATTTTCGCTCTGTTTATCTCTCCCCATTCTTCTATTTTTCATAATTAACGGCTATTCCCACAGAATACTAGTCCACTGGCCAGATATAGGCTATCTTGCCGCATTCCCCATTATGGGCTATGCCGCCGAAGCTCTTATTGGCGGAAAAAAAATAACGAGATATTACGTTTATTTTGCTATTTTTTTCGGTTTTTTTCTGTCCTACGTACTTTATAACCAGATTTACTATAACTCGATACCCGTAGGCAAAATAATTCGTTATATAGACAAAGAAAAACGCCTTAAAAAAGGCGGCGTGTTTTCCGTAATACCGCGCATCCCCGGCAAGCCGTCTACCGCCGATATAGCGAACGACCTTTTCGGCTGGAAGCATGCCGCAAAATATATAGGAATAGTTTATAAAGGCTATAAATCCGTTTACGCCCCCCTGTTTATCCTCACGCATCATTATTCTATAGCCGACGAACTTGTCTATTACGGAGGATATAGACCCGACGGCAATATTTTCAATATATCCGGCTTCCTTAACCAGTACGACCTCTGGCAGAATTTAAACAAAATCAACGGAAAAAACGCCCTTTTTATTATGGACGACAAATATATGATTAATCCGGTAAAAACTTATGCTCCATATTTCAAATCCATACAAAAAATAGGACGTCTCGACATTTATTTAAAATTCAAACCCGTTAGAACGTATTATTTATATCTTATGAAAGATTTTAACGCGAAAAAAATGATTAAACATTTAAAAGCTAAAAGCAGGATGTATTGATTTTTCATATTGACAATTACTTTTCGTCAATATATAATTAACAGTCGTAAACAATTTAACGGTATTAAACCGTATTTATAAACGGTTTAAACGATATCGGAACTAAAAGGTCAAATAGACTTCAAATGGACTTAAAACAGTTTATTCGCGAAATACCGGATTTTCCAAAAAAAGGGATTAATTTCAAAGATATTACGCCTCTGCTTGCCGATGCAAAAGCATTCGCATACGCAATAGATTCTTTAACCGAGTCATATATTTCAAAAAAAATAAATTACGTAGTTTGTATAGAAGCCAGAGGATTTGTTATAGGCGCTCCAATAGCCTATAAACTCGGCGCAGGCGTCATCATGGTCAGAAAACCCGGCAAACTGCCATATGAGTGTTCGTCGTTAAGCTACGACCTCGAATACGGAAGCGCGACTCTCGAAATACACAAGGATGCGTTAAAGTCGGGCGAAAGGGTAATTATCGCCGACGACGTCCTTGCGACCGGCGGAACGGCTCTCGCAACCATCGGACTCGTCGAAAGTTTCGGCGCCGAAGTCGCGGATACCTGTTTCCTTGCCGAACTTTCGTTTTTAAAAGGGGCCGAAAAACTTAAACCCCGTACGGTAAACGCATTAATGAAGTTTGATTATTAACTTAAGTTGTCATTCCCGCGCAGGCGGGAATCCAGTAATAAAATTTTTAAATTTTTAAATTCAATTGTCATTCCTGCGAAAGCAGGAATCTATATAACAATAAATTCAATAAATATTTTTTTTCAAATTAAGGGGGGTTTTATGAAAAAAGGAATAACGGTAATATTTGTAGTACTCGTTATAGTACTTGGCTACATTGCGGTTCACGCCATAACCGCTCCCGTAAAATTATCCGCCGCTCAGCTTGGAAATCAGCTAATTCATTCTCACAAAAAAGGTATAGACTGTTTTGCCTGCCATAGAATAGGCAAAAAAGGCGGAACCATAGGTCCCGATCTTTCCAAAGAAGGGCTTGCGAAACATTCTATAAAATGGCTGGAAGTCCAGATTGCGACTCCGGGAAAGCACTTTAAATCCGGTTCGATGGTGAAGATTAACGGAAAGACGTATATGGCTATTATGCCCGACCATAAAATGCTAAACAAAAAAGAGCTTTTCGAGCTTGCGTCTTATCTGGATTCATTAAAATAAGAAAATCAAAAAACGCCAAAAAACACTTGACATATGAAATTTTGATATTATAATTAATTATATAAATATATGTTCCGATATATAATATATATGATGTATATTGTATGCAATTCATAATGAAGTTAATATGCCAAAAAAATGTTGACAAGAATTAAGTTTAGATATATAAATATATAAATAACTGAATAAAAAAAATTAACATATAAAAATCTTTTTAAGGAGGTGCAAAAGGGAGAAAGATTTAAAAATTTTTGTAGTACGGTATGAGTAGTTGAGCAGTGATTAGCAGTGATTTAAAAAGTAAACAAGTTCTAATTTAATTAATTTTAATTTAATTTTAAGAAGAGAGGAAAGTTATGAAAAAGTCATTAGCAGTAACTCTTGTAGCTTTGTTCGTCTTGGCCGTATCATTCGCAATGGTCCCCAAGAAAGCAAACGCTATTCCGGCTTTCGCAGAAAAGTACCACTTTTCGTGCGCAGTTTGTCATACTGTATTCCCAAACCTTAACCCGTTTGGAAGAGCATTCTGGAGAAACGGCTTCAGACTTCCTGGCACAAACGGAACTCCTGCGGACGCAACGCAGATCGCTAACGGCTTAAGCCTTCCAAACCCATGGCCGATTCCGATCGTGTTGGAAGCTCAGGTGTTTTATCAGCACTTGACTAATGAAAACACTAATCTTAAGATCGGTGGCATAAAGTCAAATGGTCAGACCGATATGTTTAATTATAAAACAAATTTAGTTATAGGCGGTGCAACTAAATTATATACGCCGTTCGCAAATTCTTTATCTTTTTATGCGAATTATGGAGAGAATGGAGGAGGCGGAACTATAGGTGCTAACCAGGTTTGGGCATCTTTGGACGGAATTGGTTCAGGTTTTGGTCTTCCGTCGCACTTAGTTAACTTGAAACTCGGTAACATTACGACCGCAAGTCCGTATTTCTACAGACAGAATCCATTTAGCGGCGGGTTCATTGAAGGTCCGGTTATGAACGGTCAAAATTTAACTGTAGGTTATGACGGTGAAGGCGGCGCGTTAATTCATGCGCAGAATGAAGGTATCGCTCTTTACGGTACACCCGGTTATCATTTGTGGTATAAAGTAACGGTTACGAATGATGCAGGTAACGGAAACAGTATTTCAAGCCCAGCAAATAATAATTATGGTGAAGCATCTACTTCAAGTAAAGCAACTTCAAGTAATGCAATGGAATATTCTTACCAGTTAAAAGAATATTTACCGACTTCAGCTGGACAGCTTGAATTTGGTTACTATGGCGCAAGCATTGCTGAACCGCTAACTGCGGATAATTTGCTAACTGGAACTCAAAATACTTGGACTGACGGCATTCAAGTCAATGGCGTAGATGTTGACCTTGCAAACGACGTATATGAACTTGGCTTAACCTATATGGAACAGCACGATTCAAATCCATATAATGATTATTTTAATGGAACGTCATATCATAATACAAATGGCTATAACACATTTGAAGTATATGGTCGTTATTTATTCCCGACATTGTTAGGTCACGGCGCAATGCTTGTAGCTGATTTTTCGACGTATTCATGGCAGCATAAACAGACTGAAGAAGCGTTTAATAATAGTGGTACATTACCTACTTCTTGTGCAAATCAAAATTTGTATGAAAGTGGAACATATGCTTCTGGTAGCTGTAATACAAATGAAGGTATAAAAGATGCATTTGATATTTTCGGAGATCTTAATTTAGCTTACAATGCTCATCTTTATGCCGGATATATCTTTACGAACAAATCTCAGGACGACATGTTCAGAACAGGTTTGTACTTTGCATTCTAATCGAGCAACGCAATTATAATTGCAAATTAACAAATTACTTAAATAAAAACGGAAATAAAGGTGTCAGATTTATTTATTCCCTTACTCCCGACTACGTTTGAAGTGGTCGGGAGTTTTTTTATGCCCATAATTTTTAATTATATATGGAATAAAGTCAACTATATTATTTAATTCCTGAACCATTTGTTAAATCTGCATTTCAGGACTTATTGGTATTGATCCAATAAGTCCTTTTTTTGTTTTTATCTATTTTATTTTGTTATAATTTTAGTTTTATTTTTTATATCGCCGCTGAATTTATAATTTAATCATGCATAAGCTTTATTCAAAGATTCGTCGTAATAC
>SHMQ01000033.1 GCA_008534395.1 Candidatus Acidulodesulfobacterium acidiphilum | reverse complement strand
AAAGAAATAATTAAAGACGAAGATCTTTCAAGATATATTCTTTAAAATAAATTTAAGCAAAAATAAAAAATATAATATAAATAAAATGGAAGAATATATTAAAAAAGCGAAGGTTTTGCTTGAAGCCCTGCCGTATATACAGGAGTTTGCCGGCAAAACTTTCGTGATAAAATTCGGAGGCTCGATATCCGTAGATGCCGGTTTAAAAGAAAGCTTCATTAAGGACGTTATACTTCTAAAACTTATCGGAATAAATATTATTATTATTCACGGCGGAGGAAAAGAAATCGACGTTCTTTTAAAAAAGCTTGATATAAAGGCAAATTTTTTTGACGGCTACCGCATTACGGACGAAAATACTATGGAAGTAGTCGAGATGGTATTGTCGGGAAAAATAAACAAAGACCTTGTAGCTTTAATAAATAAATTCGGCGGACGCGCCTGCGGTTTATCCGGAAAAGACGGAAATCTTATTGTAGCGGAAAAAATAAATTCGGGCAGCGTAGATTTAGGTTTCGTAGGAGAGGTTAAAAAAGTCGATAAAAAGATTTTACTAACCTTAGATCCGTCGTTTATTCCGGTCATAGCTCCCGTAAGTATGGACAAGGAGGGTAGAACCCTTAATATTAACGCCGACCTTGTAGCTTCTGCCGTCGCAGGCGAACTTGAAGCAGAAAAGCTTATATTTTTATCCGATCAGGACGGGCTTTTAGATTCTAATGGAGAACTGATTTCGTCCGTTACGACTGTTGAAATTAAAAAATTGATTAAAGACGGCGTAATTTACGGAGGAATGATACCTAAGGCAAATTCCTGCGCCGACGCCGTAAAACATGGAGTTAAAAAAGTGCATATGATAAACGGTTCCACGCCTCACGCTATTTTGCTTGAAATATTTACTAAAAAGGGGATAGGAACGCAAATTTATAATTAATATAAACAGATTTCGTCTAAGCGCATTAAAAATATAAAAGGTGAAATAATGGATACTAAAGAACTAACGAAAAAATTTATAATGAATACATACGGCAGATTCGATTTGACTTTAGTCAAAGGAGAAGACTGCTTCCTATACGACGAAAACGGAAAAAAATACTTAGATTTTGCCTCGGGAATTGCGGTAAATAATTTAGGATACGGCAATAAAGCGGTAGAAAACGCCGTTGTAAATCAGGTAAAAAAACTGATACACACGTCAAACTATTTTTATACCGAACCGCAGGCTAAGCTTGCAGAAAAATTATGCGTAAATTCGTTTGCGGATAAAGTTTTTTTCTGCAACAGCGGAGCGGAAAGCGTAGAAGGAGCAATAAAATTAGCAAGAATTTATGCGGGTAAATTTTCCAAAAGAGGATATAAAGTAATAGCTATGCAAAATTCTTTTCACGGCAGAACTTTCGGCGCGCTTTCGGCTACCGGTCAAGATAAATATCATAGCGGTTTTGAGCCCCTTTTAAACGGTTTCGAGCACGTTAAATTTAACGACATAGAATCTATAGAAAAACTGATAAACGGCGAAAACGGCAAAGATTATTGCGCAGTAATATTGGAGCCTGTTCAGGGCGAAGGGGGAGTCAATATATCGGACAAAGAATATATGAAAGCATTAAGAAATTTGACGGCGCAAAACGATATATCTTTAATTTTCGACGAAGTGCAGGCGGGACTTGGAAGGACTGGGAAACTTTTTGCTTATATGAATTACGACGTCGAACCGGATATAATGACCCTTGCAAAGCCTTTGGCCGGAGGATTGCCTATTGGCGCAGTGCTTGCAAACGAAAAGACGGCTAAAGCTTTTGAACCCGGTAACCATGCTACTACTTTCGGAGGCGGACCGTTGGTAACAGCTGCTGCAAACGCTTTCTTCGACGAAATAACTAATGCGGGGTTTTTAGACGAAGTTTTAAATACCGGAGTGTACGTCAAAGAAGCGCTTGACGGTTTAAAATCAAAATTTTCCGGTTTGATTAAAGAGGTAAGGTCTATAGGTTTAATAAGTGCGATAGAGTTTTATTCCATCAAATCTAAAGATATAGCAGTGAAATTAATAGACGAAGGTTTTTTGACTACTACTGTCCAGGATACGGTGCTAAGACTTACTCCACCGTTGATTATCAAAAAAAACCACATAAATCTATTAATGGATGCCATAGTTAAAATTCTTGAGGGTTATAAATAATAAAAAAAGAATGAGGGCGCTCTTAAAGGCGGACGGTTAATTAAAATTATGAAATCGGCAAAAAATTTCTTATCGGTATATGATTTTTCTAAAGACGAAATATATGACGTTCTTTTAAGGTCTGATATTTTAAAGGCTGAAAGAGGAAGAAAAAATTCATGCCTTGAAGGCAAAAAAATCGGAATGATATTCGAGAAGTCTTCTACAAGGACGAGAGTATCTTTTGAGGTCGGCATAGTCGAACTTTGCGGACATCCTATTTTTATGTCGTCAAGAGATCTTCAACTGGGACGGGGAGAGCCTGTTAAAGATACTGCAAGGGTGTTAAGCAGATATTTAGACGGCGTCGTTATAAGGACTTTCGAACAGGAAAGAATAGAAACTTTTGCGAAATATTTCGAGAAACCGGTAATAAACGGACTTACCGATTTATATCACCCCGCGCAGATATTAACCGATATATTTACCGTTTACGAAATAAAAAAAAGAAATTTAAAAATCGAAGGCGATTCTCGCTCAGAAGCCGAAAGTATTATAAAAAATTTAAAAATAGTTTATTTCGGCGATGCTAACAATATGGCAAATTCATGGGTTAGTCTTCAGGCCATGCTCAACTTCGAGCTTGTTTTAGCTATGCCGGAAGGATTCGAAATAAATTATGAAGTTAAAAAAGAATCCGAAAAAAAAGGCGGCAAATTCAGCATAATAAACGATAAAATATATGCGGCAAAAAATGCCGACGTTATTACTACCGATGTTTTTATAAGTATGGGGCAGGACGAGGAAAAAGAAAAAATAGATAAATTAAAGCCTTTTATAATAGACGATAACGTAGTAAAAAATGCAAAAAAAGACGTTATTTTTTTACACTGCCTGCCCGTCCATAGAAACGAAGAAGTTACCGAAGATGTGTTTGAAAGGTTTGCGCCTATAGTCTTCGAGGAAGCGGAAAACAGGTTGCATGTTCAAAAAGCTATTATGGAAAAAATTTTCGTAGGAGGATAATATTTTATTATGGCTCAGTTAAAAAAGAAAAGCAAAAGTGCAATCAAAAACAGCGGTAAAGACAAAATAGTACTAGCTTATTCCGGAGGCCTCGACACCTCCGTAATTTTAAAATGGCTGATAAATACTTATAAAGCCGAGGTTATTGCTTATTGCTGCGATGTAGGGCAGAAAGAAGATCTTGCGGCGGTTAAAGAAAAAGCTTTAAAAACCGGAGCTTCGGAAGCTATAGTAGAAGATATGAAAGAAGAATTTGCCGAAAATTATATATTTCCAATGCTTAGAGGAAACGCTCTTTACGAGGGCGCTTATTTGTTGGGCACTTCTATAGCAAGACCTTTAATAGCTAAAAGACAGATAGAAATAGCTACAGAAAAAGGTGCAAAGTATGTTGCTCACGGCGCCACAGGCAAAGGTAACGATCAGGTAAGATTTGAGCTTGCATATGCAGCCGTTAATCCGCAAATAAAAGTTATAGCGCCATGGAGGGAGTGGGATATAGTTTCCAGAGCAGAACTTATAAAATACGCTAATGATAACGGTATTCCAGTTCCGGTAACAAAGGCCAAACCTTATTCCAGCGATAAAAATCTATTTCATATAAGTTATGAAGGGGGAATTTTAGAAGACTTGGAAAACGCTCCCGAAGAATCCATGTTTGAAATAACGGTATCTCCCGAAGAAGCTTTGGACAAGCCCGAAAAAATAGAAATTGAATATAAGAACGGAAATCCGATAGCTTTAAATAAAAAGAAAATGAATCCGTTCAAAATCGTAGATACGCTCAATACGATAGCAGGCAGAAATGCTATAGGCAGGGCAGATATAGTAGAAACTAGAATTACGGGAATGAAATCCAGGGGCGTTTACGAAACTCCGGCAGGAACGGTTTTAAGTTTTGCGCATAGAGTTATGGAATCGATAACTTTGACAGGAGAGGAAATAGAACTAAAAAACAGCCTTGTCCCGCAATATTCAAAGCTAATATACGAAGGCAGCTGGTTCAGCCCCGAATTAAAAGCCGTTCAATCGCTTATCGATTCTACTCAAACCTCTGTTAACGGTACAATAGGTTTAGAACTATATAAAGGAAACATTAAAGTTTTATACAGAAAATCAAAAAACAGCCTTTATTCCCAAAATATCGTTACCTTCGAGGACGATAAAGGCTCTTATTCGCAAAACGACGCAACCGGCTTCATCCACTTAAAATCTTTGCGCTATAAATTAATGTAGTACTGGAATTCAATTCCGGTACTGCCACAAAATGGAAATGAAAAATAAAAATAAAACCGAAAAAACCGGTCTCCTTAAACATAATAACTTCGTAAGGGGGCGTTTTATAGAGGATATATCGGAAATTACCGCTGATTTCACGGCATCGCTGGATATAGATAAAAAGCTTGCCGATTTTGACATAGACGGCAGTATCGCTCATTTGTACGCGCTGAAAAAAGCCGGCATAGTTACCGAAAAAGAAAAAAAAGATATAGAAAAAGCTCTTTTAAGAATTAAAAGGGAAATTAAAAGCGGCGAATTAACCCTTAATAAAAAATATGAAGATATTCATATGAATATAGAAAGGAGGCTTATTGAGCTGCTGCCTTCTTCAGGACCGAAACTGCATACCGGAAGGTCAAGAAACGATCAGGTATCTGTCGATTTCAGGCTTTACGTAAAAAATGAAATTAAGAAAATCGCGGAGGCGTTAATAGCTTTAAGAGAAGAACTTGTTTCTTCCGCCGCTTCAAATATAGAAACCGTAATTCCAGGTTATACCCACTTTCAGCATGCACAGCCGGTATCGCTGGCGCATCATTTGTCCGCTTACTACGAAATGTTTACGAGAGATTTTAAAAAATTAACTTCGGCTTACGAAACCGCCGACGTTTTAACTTTAGGAAGCGGCGCGCTTGCAGGCGTCGATTTTGATATCGACAGGTCTCTCGAAGCGGAAATTTTAGGATTCGGAAAAGTTTCCAGAAACAGTATGGACGGGGTTTCCGACAGGGATTTCGCGATAGAATTTAATTTTTCCCTTTCTATGATAGCTATGCATCTTTCCAGATTTTGCGAAGAACTTATCATATGGAACAGTTTTGAATTCGGTTTTATAAAATTAAAAGACGAATTTACGACCGGTTCAAGCATTATGCCGCAGAAAAAAAATCCGGACGTTCTCGAATTGATCAGGGGTAAAACAGGAGGAGTAATATCCAATCTTATTTCGCTTTTCATTATGATGAAATCTTTACCTCTTGCTTACAACAGGGATATGCAGGAAGACAAAAAACCGGTAATGGAAAGCGCTTTGACGGTTTTCGATTCGCTTTCGATATTTAAAGAAATAATAAAAACCGTGGAATTTAATAAAGACGTTATGTCGAAAGGGCTTAAAAACGATACTATTTATGCCACCGATATGGCGACGTATTTCGTTAAAAAAGGCTTGCCTTTCAGAAAATCGCACGAAGCTGTCGGCAAAATAGTGAATTACGCGGAAAATAAAGGCAAAAAACTTTCCGAGTTATCTCTGAAAGAATATAAAAATATTATAGATATTGCAGATAAAGATATATTTAACGTTTTTAATCCCGAAACATCGGTAAATTCTAAAAAAACGATTGGTGGAACCGCATTTAAACAAATAAAAAATATTTTAAAAGATTATGAAAAAGAGATCAAAAACGATAAGCTATTTTTATTTTCTCTTAAATAAAAAAAGAAATTTTGTTTTTTCAATACTTTATGTTTTATTGGCCGCAATATCTTTTTTATTATTGCCTGGATGCGCTAAAACGGGCTATCCCCAGCCTCCTAAAATCGTTCCGCCGCATTCTCCGGTTATATTGAAAGCCGAAAAAAATAAAAAAACAGTTCGCATAGTTTATCGCTATGTTTACGATTTAGATAAAATTAAAGGTTTTTTAATTTATCGCAGTTATTATAAAAATAAAAAAAACGCGGTTAAGTTGCAGTGTAATTCATCAAAACCTTTTGCTTTTCAAAATTTAAATTTTAAAAAAAGATTTAGCTTGCAAAATAATAAATTTTTTTATAATGTAAATAGTAAAGTTTTAAGAAACGGCTATTATGTTTTCTGCATAAAAAGCGTGGGTAATTTCAATATTAAATCGGATTTTTCTAATTATAAAATCATATTTATTAAAATTAATTAATATGTTATTATAAAAAATAAATTTTATTCGAGGTAAGATGCTATGACCATGCAAATTAAGAAAGATAAACTTAATAAGGCCTTTTTTTTATTAAGCATAATTATTATAGTAATTCTTGCATTTCTGCTTTTACAGAAGAGGTTTGGCCTTTATTTTAAAAAGGCTCCGTTTTCGCTAAAGCTGGTAAGGGTTATCGGAGCGGGATATCGCCTTAAAGGTCCGGCCGGCGTTGCATTCGGCAAAAGAAATAATATTTACGTCGTCGATTCGGGTAATTCAAGGATTTTGAAGTTTAACATTAGAGGTCGTTATATTAGGCAGTGGGGAATAGAAGGTAAAACTACCGGCGAGTTTATGATTCCGCTTTTTGCGGCTGCACATGGCAATCCTGAAAGAGTTTACGTAGTAGATTCCGGCAATTCAAGAATACAGGTTTTTAAACCTAACGGATATTTCGTATCTGAATTCGGCATATCTAAAAATCAAAAAAGAATGCTTATACAGCCTACCTGCGTCGCATTTTCCGACGGCAAAATATATGTCGCAAACTCCGGAGCCGACGATATTGCGGTTTATTCAAAAAACGGCAATTTTTATGAAAGCATAGGGAATTCTTTAATTAAAAGCAATGAAGGAAACGCTCTTTCGGCAAAAATAAACGGAAGCCAAAAAAGCGGAAGCGAAAGTACAGAGAAAAAAAGCAAAAAAGGCAAAAAAAATAAAAAAAATTCAAATTCTTCAAATATTTCAGGCAAAAGCGCAGTTAAAAACTTAACTGTTGCGTTTAAACTTAAAAAACCCGTAAGCATTACCTTTTCTAAAAAATATATTTACGTTTCCGATTACGGTCTTTCAAAGATACTTGTTTTTAACAGGCAGTTCGATTATATAGGCGCCATAGGAATAAAAGGACAGTCGGGGCATAGGCTTTATCATCCGGTCGGCATAGTTTATAAACACGGTTACCTTTACGTCGCTAATTACGGCAGAAGCATTTTAACCGTATTTAAATTAGCCGACGGTTATAACGTTATAAAAGCCTACAATTTTGGAACTCCCGGGATCGGCAAAAATAATTTTAATCATGAATCTAATATATCTATGTCTTTAAGCGGAAAATACATTGCTATTGCCGACACTAACAACAACAGGGTATTGATATACCGTATAATCGGCAGTTGATTAAATGAAAACCAAGGTTGCAATTATAGGCTCAGGTCCAGCCGGCTCTTCGGCCGCGATAGCTTTATCCAAAAAAGGAATACCCAATATCTTAATAGACAAACGAAGAACTATAGGATTGCCTGTGCAGTGCGCAGAGTTTGTTTCTTCCGGCATAAGTTCCTACGTCGATATGAATTCATTGCTTTCCGCCGTAAACCAAAAAATACAATATATTTACATTAATGCAGGAAATAAAACTTATAAACACGCCGGCAGCGGCTATATTTTAAACAGGGATATTTTCGATTTAAATCTGTCGGAGAAAGCCGTGCAATTAGGTTCAAAATTGTTTGCGGGTTCAAGGGTTTATAAGATAGACAGACAAAAAAACTGTATAGAAGTGCTCGATGTTTTAGAAAAAATAGTATATGAAATTTATTATGATTACTTAATAATAGCGGCAGGTCCAAACAATATTTTTAAATCTTATAATTCCCATGGAGAATCTTATATTTATGCGCTGCAGATAAAAACGGAACTTTTAAGAAAATTAGATTCGGTGTTCTGTTATTTTAGGAATTATATACCTTACGGCTACGGCTGGATTTTTCCTAAAGTCAATTATGCAAATGTGGGCATCGGCGTTGAAAAGCCTGTTTCCGATGTTAATCTTTCAGCTTGTTTAAAAAAGTTTGCCGATGAATTAAAAAGCGAAGGGCTTATAGGAAGCGAAGTTATAGAAAAAACATCCGGATTAGTTCCCGTATCGGGACTGAACGATTTAATCTCTGGCAATATAGTTTTTTGCGGAGACGCCGCCGGTTTGACTCACCCGGTTACCGGAGCCGGCATTTTAAATGCAATAATATCCGGAAGTTTAGCGGGGGATTATGCGGCGGACAGCGTTAAGGCATCTAAAAATTTTTTAAACGATTATAAGGAAGAAATAGAGTCAATTTTTAAAAAGTCTTTTTTAACCGCTTGTGAAAAAAGGTATCGATTATATCCTTTAATGAACGACGAATACGGCATAAGCAAAAATATTAAGCTCCTATGGCCTTCTTTTGAAGAATATTACGTTTAAACGTTAAACCGCCCGATAAACCTTGTTTTATATCTCATAAAGAGTTAAAATTAATAAATCGGCAAATTTTTTACTAAGAAAATATAAATATCTTAGACATAATATGCGCTAAGGAAAATATTAATAATAGCTTATAAATAATGTATAAATGCAAAAACTGCGGCGCCGTTTCTTTAAAATGGGTAGGTAGATGCCCTGAATGCCATAGTTTTAATACTATGGAAGAAGTTATAGCGGGTGAAAATAAGCCTAAGATTGTAAAGTTTAAAAAAACTCCCCCATCTGTTTCGCCTGCCACGGTTTTAGACTGGCAAAATTTCCAAAATGTAGCAAGAATAACAACAGGAATAAAAGAATTCGATTTATCGGTCGGTTCGGGGCTGGTAGCCGGACAGAGCATTCTTATAGGCGGAGAACCCGGAATAGGAAAATCTACGCTTATGCTTCAAGTTGCCGAAAAAATTTCCCTGTCCGGGCTTAATACTTTATATATTTCCACGGAAGAATTGTTAAACCAGATTATTTTAAGAGCAAAAAGATTAAAAATAGATTCTAAATCCCTTTTTTTTCAAGCGCTTAACGATATTAACGAGATTTTATATTCTATAGAAAACGGAAATTACGGTTTTGTAATAATAGATTCGATTCAGCGCATAACTATTCCTCAGTCCGATTCTGCTTATGGTAGCGTCAACGGATTGAGGGAAATAGCCCATGAGATTACGTCGCTGTGTCTGAAAAAAAATTGCGGAGTTTTTCTTGTATGCCATGTTACTAAAGAAGGGGGGTTTGCCGGACCAAAAACGTTAGAACATATAGTGGATACGGTTCTGTATTTTGATTCAAGTAAAAGAGATTCATATAGGATTTTAAGATGTTATAAAAACAGGTTCGGTTCTACGGACGAAGTAGGAATATATGAAATGTCGGAAAACGGGTTAAAAGTGGTTAAAAATCCGTCGGCTTATTTTACTTCCGAAAGACAGCCGGATTCGCCGGGTTCGGTTGTAGTGCCGTGCTTAGAAGGAACGAGGGCGATGCTGGTCGAAGTGCAGGCTCTTGTAGTTCCGTCTTATATGCCCGTTCCTAAAAGAGTTTGTCTAGGCATAGATTCCGGCAGAGTTTCTATTATTTCCGCCGTACTTGAAAAAAAAGAAGGAATAAAACTTTCATCAAAAGAAATTTACGTTAAAATATTCGGAGGCATAAACGTTCAAGAGCCTGCCGTCGATTTGCCGGTAGCTCTTTCGATAACTTCAAGCTACTTGGAAAAACCGCTTCCTCCAAATTTTATAGCCTTTGGGGAGGTAGGATTGACGGGGGAAGTCAGGGGCGTCGGCAATCCCTCTGCAAGGATAAAAGAGGCGTTAAATATGGGTTTTTCCGATGTTTTGCTTCCTCAATCCAACGTTAAAGACGTAAAAGACGTTAAGGGCATTTCCGCCGTAAATCTTCATCCTTTAACAAAATTAAAAAAAATTATTGAATATTTAGTCTAACTGAAATAAAATAAACGTCAGGCAGTTAATAAAATAATTAATTAAAAAATAAAAAAGAGAATCTATTTTGCAAAATATTTCTTTCGATTATATAGAAAACGAATTAGAAAAAGTAGAAGAGCAGTTCGAAAAACATCTTATAACGGAAACGCCTTTAATACATAAGGTTGCCGAATATGTCATTTCAAGCGGAGGGAAAAGAATACGTCCTATACTTCTTATCGTAGCTTCAAAATTATGCGGTTACGACGGGAACGACCATATTTCGCTTGCGGCCGTAATAGAATTTATTCATACGGCTACCTTGCTTCACGACGACGTCGTAGATAATGCTCCATTAAGAAGGGGTAAGGCATCCGCGAATACAATTTTTGGAAACGAAGCCGCCGTTCTTGTAGGAGATTATTTATTTGCCAAATCTTTTAAAGTCTTGTCGGATATTAATAATATAAAAGTTATAAAGTCTTATTCCGACGCTACTACCCTTATGGCGGAGGGAGAAGTAAAAGAATTAGTTAAAACTGCGGATATAAAAACCGGCGAAAAAGATTATTTAGATATAATTATTAAAAAAACCGCCGTTCTTTTTGCATGTGCTTCCGAAGTCGGCGCCATAATTGCCGGCAAAGAAGAAAAATGTGCAAAAAAACTTTACGATTACGGCTTGAATATAGGAATTGCTTTTCAGCTTATGGACGATGCGTTAGACTATATTTCGGATAAAGAGTTCGGTAAATTTATAGGAAACGATTTAAAAGAAGGGAAACTCACGCTTCCGCTGATACATGCTATAGAAAGGGCAAGTCAAGACGAAAAAGAAGTTATCATTAATATAATTTATAAAAAAAGGCTGGCATCCAAGGATCTTAGAACGGTTTTGTCGTTGGTTAAAAGTTACGGTTCTATCGACTATACTATATCGAAGGCAAAAGATGCGATAAAAAAAGCAAAAAAGAATCTTGATATATTTCCGGACTCAAAGTATAAAAACAGTTTAATAGATATTGCAGATTATATAATAGACAGGAAATTATAACTTATGAACGATTTTATTTTTAAAGAAAACCAACTTTATTGCGAAAACGTGCCCGTTAAGGAAATTGCCGGCAACGTCGGAACGCCGTTTTATCTATATTCGCTGGCTACTTTAAGAAGGCATTTTAACGTTTTCGACGAAAGTTCCAGAGTTTTAAATTCATTAGTATGCTACAGCGTTAAAGCTAATTCAAACATCGCTATACTTAATTTTTTATTTAAAATGGGCTGGGGCGCGGATATAGTTTCCGGAGGAGAACTTTTCAGGGCAATTAAAGCTGGAGTAGATACGGGAAAAGTTGTATATTCCGGGGTAGGAAAGACTGAAGCCGAAATAGAATATGCGATCAAATCTAATATCCTTATGTTTAACGTGGAATCACTGCCCGAAGTTTTTCTTATCGATAAAGTAGCCGGCAGGTTAAATACGAAAGCAAGAATATCTTTCAGGATAAACCCGAACGTCGATCCTAAAACGCATCCTTATATATCTACCGGCCTTAAGAAAAATAAATTCGGCATAAGCATAAAACATGCTGTTTCGGCGTACGAAACGGCAAAGGAATTGAAAAATATAGACGTAGTAGGGCTTGACTGCCATATAGGTTCGCAGTTGACAGAAATATCCCCGTTTAATGATGCCGTAGAAATAATAAAGGAACTTCTCGACAGAATTACCGCTAAAGGTTTCGATATTAAATATCTGGATCTTGGAGGCGGACTCGGTATAACTTACGAAAATGAAATGCCGCCTCATCCTTCCACTTATATGAATTCTATTAAAAATATATTAAAAAGTTACGACGGAAAGGTTATTTTCGAACCGGGCAGATTAATAGTCGGAAACGGCGGAATATTTGTCGCTAAAGTTACATACGTCAAAGATACCGGAAGTAAAAACTTTATAATAACCGACGGGGGAATGAACGATTTAATCAGGCCGGCTCTATATGAGGCGTATCATGAAATAGTGCCGGTTATAAAAAAAGAAGGGCCTAAAATTAAAGCAGATATAGTAGGTCCTATTTGCGAATCCGCCGATTTTTTCGGAAAAGACAGAGTTTTAAATTCGGTTTCGGATGGAGATTTAATTGCGGTATTCAGCGCAGGCGCTTATGGTTTTTCGATGTCTTCCAACTATAACTCAAGGCCAAGGGCTACAGAAGTACTCGTCGATAAAGATAATTTTTATGTAATTAGAAATCGCGAAACCTATGAGGATTTAATAGATAAAGAAATTATACCGGAAAACATAAAATAATCAGATATTGCTTTGCACATAGCCATTAGTCATTGCGAGCCTCAGCGAAGCGATATTTTTTAACAAATAAATAAAAAAGGAGTTTTAAATATGTTTAAAGGAGTTTTCACGGCAATAGTAACGCCTTTTAAAGGCGGCAAAATAGACGAAAAAGCGCTTAGAAAACTGATAGAATTTCAGATAGAAAACGGAGCGGCGGGAATTGTTGCGTGCGGAAGCACCGGCGAATCGGCTACGCTTTCGTTTGAAGAGCATATAGACGTTATTAGGATTGCTGCCGAAGCGGCTGAAGGCAAAATTAAAGTTATAGCCGGAACCGGTTCTAATAATACGGTAGAAGCCGTTCATCTTGCAAAAGCTGCAGAAAAGTTTAAAATAGACGGACATTTGCAAATTACTCCTTATTATAATAAACCTACGCAGGAGGGGCTTTTCCTTCACTTTAAAACGATAGCCGCAAATTGTTCCAAGCCCGTAATTCTTTATAACGTTCCTACCAGGACTGCGGTCAATATTCTTCCCGAAACGGTATTGAGGCTTGCAGAAATTGACAATATAACAGGAATTAAAGAAGCAAGCGGTTCTTTGGAGCAGGCAACGGCTATTTTGAGAAAAGCGCCTGAGAAATTTTGCGTTTTATCCGGCGATGATGCGCTTACCCTTCCGATAATTGCCGTAGGCGGCGGCGGCGTTATCTCGACGGTTTCAAACATTGTGCCTAAAGATATGTCTCTTATGACGGATTATGCGTTAAAAGGAGACCTTAAGTCTGCAAGGAGGCTTAATTTTAAACTACTTCCGCTTATTCATGCAATGTTTATAGAAACTAATCCTATACCGGTAAAAAAAGCTTTAAACATAATGGGATTTATTGAAAATGAAATAAGGCTGCCTTTATCGGAAGCATCCGGCGGCAGTATAGATAAAATAAAAACAGCCTTAAAAGAATACGGGATACTGCAATAATGGAAAAAAAGGGTATATTAGTTTGCGGGAGCAAAGGGAGAATGGGGAATGCTATAACCTCCGTTCTTTCCGATTATCCGGATTTATTATTTATAGGCGGCATAGATTCAAATTATGCCGAAGATGAAACAACAGTTTCGCCTCTTAAAGATTTAACCGAATTAGAAATCAATAAAGTTTCGGCAGGAAAATTTTTAACTTTAAAAGAAGCTCTTCATTTAACCGCCGCAATTAAGAAAAAAGTCGTTATAGATTTCACGTCTAAAAGCGCATCATTGATACATGCGGAAGAGGCGGCGCTTTATAATGTTCCTATCGTTATCGGTTCTACCGGATTTTCGGAAAACGATTTAAAAACGGTAGAAGATTACGGAAAACGTATTCCTATTGTTTTGTCCGGCAATATGAGCTTAGGAATTAACATTTTAATGAATATCGTTTATGATGCGTCAAAATATCTTGGAATAAATTACGATTGTGAAATAATAGAAATGCACCATAAAAAGAAAAAAGACGCTCCAAGCGGAACTGCTAAAATGCTTGCGGAATCGATAGCTAAACAGAGGCATATTGATCTTGCGGAAAAAGCAGTTTACGGCAGGTGTGGAGACGTAGGAGAAAGAAAAAAAGACGAAATAGGCATATTTTCGGTAAGAGCCGGAGATATAATAGGAGAACACAAGGTAATATTTGCCGGAAACGAAGAAATAATAGAAATTACGCATAAGGCAGTATCCAGAAATAATTTTGCGCGCGGCGCAATTAAAGCGGCTGTATGGCTTAGCGATAAAAACAAAGGATTTTACGATATGAGAGACGTTTTGGGGTTGAACAAATATGAATAAGACAAAGTATATATTTATAACGGGCGGCGTCGTTTCAAGTCTTGGGAAAGGCATTGCGGCTTCATCCATAGGAGCTCTTCTTGAAGCAAGGGGGCTTAATATAACAATGCAGAAGCTTGACCCATATATAAACGTAGATCCGGGAACTATGAATCCTTTTCAGCACGGAGAGGTTTTTGTTACCGACGACGGAGCCGAAACCGACCTTGATCTCGGCCATTACGAAAGATTTACGTCGCTTTCTCTTACAAAAAAGAACAACTTAACAAGCGGACAGGTTTACGATGCCGTTATCAGCAACGAAAGAAAAGGAGCTTATCTCGGCAAAACCGTTCAAGTAATTCCGCATATAACAGACGAAATAAAAAAAAGAATAATCGAAGCTTCCGAAGGCAAAGACGTTGCGATTATAGAAATAGGCGGAACGGTAGGCGACATAGAAAGCCTTCCTTTTCTTGAGGCTATAAGACAGTTTAAATTAGACAAAGGCAAAGACGACGTTCTTTATATTCATCTAACGCTAGTTCCGTTTATAAAAACGGCAGACGAGCTTAAAACAAAGCCGACCCAGCATTCCGTTAAAGAATTGAGGGCTATAGGCATAGAACCTTCGATTATAATATGCAGGGCGGACAGAGTTTTGCCGCAGGATATAAGGGAAAAAATAGCTCTTTTCTGCAACGTCGAAGCAGATGCGGTTATTACCGCTAAAGACGAAGAGAGCATTTACGACGTTCCGCTTTCCCTTCACGAAGAAAAACTCGATTCAAAAATAATAGAATACTTGAATATATGGGCTAAATCTCCGGATTTAAACGCATGGACTAATATATCCAATACTTTAAAAACGCTTAAAAATTTAGTTACTATAGCCGTAGTAGGGAAATACGTAAATCTTAAAGAATCTTATAAAAGCTTAAACGAAAGTCTTATTCACGGCGGTCTTGCCAATAACGTTAGCGTAAATATAAAATATATCAATTCCGAAGATTTAGAAGGAGACGACTGGAAGGATAACCTTAAAGAATTAGAAGGATGTTCGGGCATACTGGTTCCGGGCGGTTTTGGTTCCCGCGGCATTAGCGGAATGTTGAGGGCAATTAATTATGCAAGAACCAACAATATTCCTTATTTCGGAATATGCCTCGGAATGCAGCTTATGACGGTAGAATATGCAAAAAACGTGTTGGGTTTGAAAGACGCAAATTCCTACGAGTTCGACGAAATTACGCCGGATCCGGTAATCAGCATAATGGACGACCAGAAGGATATCGGCAATATGGGCGGAACTATGAGATTAGGCGCATATCCATGCGTAATATCTAAAAATACGCTTGCCTATCAAATTTATTATAAAAACAATAAAAAATATCCGGCTAACAATAAAAACTGCGTAAAGTTGAATCATGACGGAAACATTATTATAAGCGAAAGACACAGGCACAGGTTTGAATTTAACAATAAATACAGAGAAAAATTTAAAACTTCCGGTTTTGTTTTTTCAGGGACGTCGCCGGATGATAAACTTATAGAAATTTGCGAGATTAAAGACCATCCGTGGTATATAGGGTGCCAGTTTCATCCGGAATTCAAATCTTCGCCGCTGTATCCCCATCCGCTGTTCAGGGAATTTATTGCGGCAGCGGTTAAATATTCGAATAATTTATTATCGATTCAGCCTAAGGTTAAAGTTGAGATTAAAGCTAAACATAATATGACGAAAGCAGTCGATAAATTAAATAAAAATAAAAGGAAAAGCAAAAACACGCCTGTTTAAAATATTATTTAAATTTTTCCAGCATTTTCGCATAAATTAAAATTAAACGATATGAAAAAAATAAATGTTTTTACAAAAGAAGATTTAACATCGGAATTAAAATTTAAATTTAATAACGACTATCCTTTTGTAATTGCCGGCCCCTGCGTAATAGAGGATGCCGCCGCCATGGACGATATAGTTTCGACGTTGAAGGAATATTCCAGAGAACTAAATTTTAATCTTATTTTTAAGGCTTCTTACGATAAAGCAAACAGAACGTCGGTTAATTCTTTCAGGGGTCCCGGCATAGATAAAGGTTTAAAAATATTAAGCGATATTAAAGCGAAATATGACGTTCCTATATTAAGCGACGTTCATAGCGCAAAAGAGGCCGAAATTGCGGGCGGCGTTCTCGACGTTATACAGATACCTGCTTTTTTGTGCCGTCAAACCGATATTATTTTAGAAGCGGCAAAAACAGGAAAAGTAATTAACGTTAAGAAAGGTCAGTTTATGGCGCCATGGGATACGAAATTTATAGTAGAAAAAATTGCGTCGGTAGAAAATTATAAGGTGATTTTGACCGAAAGAGGGGTAAGTTTCGGCTATAATAATCTTGTCGTAGATTTCAGGTCTATTCCCGTAATGAAAGAAACCGGAGCACTCGTAGTTTTCGATGCTACGCACAGCGTCCAACTGCCTGGGGGAGGGGGCTCAGTTTCTTCTGGAAACAGGGAATACGTTATGCCGCTTGCAAGGGCGGCAGCAGCGGCAGGAGTCGACGGTTTGTTTTTTGAAGTCCACACCGATCCGCCGAGAGCTTTAAGCGATTCCGCAAATTCCGTTTATTTGAGCTCATTTAAGGATAATTTAAAAAATATTCTGGAAATATCTAAATATAGTAAAATATAAAAAAATGACGCAGCATAATATATTAAAAACGGCAGAAAATGTGTTAAGAATAGAAGCCGATTCGGTGTCTGCCCTTATAAACAGGCTTGACGATAATTTTGAAAAAATGGTGCATTGCCTTATAGGGATTAAAGGCAAAGTTATTTTAACCGGAATGGGGAAATCGGGTATTATAGCCAGAAAAATATCTTCTACCCTTGCAAGTACCGGTACTCCATCTTTTTTTATGCATCCGGCGGAAGCTTCACATGGAGATCTCGGAGTTATTTCTAAAAACGATGCGGTAATAGTTCTGTCTAACAGCGGAAATACCAAAGAAATAGCTTCGATACTGCCGGCAATAAAGCTTATAGGCGCTAAAATTATTGGATTTTCAGGCAATAAACATTCGCGTTTATTTGAATTATCGGATTATTTTTTCGACGTATCCGTAGCCCAAGAAGCGTGTCCTTATAATATAGCTCCTACCGCGAGCACGACGGCTCAGCTTGCAATCGGCGACGCTCTTGCGGTTGCGCTTTTAAAGGAGCGGAATTTTTTAGAAGAAGATTTTGCAAAACTTCATCCGGGAGGTTCTATAGGCAAAAAATTTATAAAAGTGGCCGAGTTAATGCATAATGGCGAAGAAATACCTTTGGTCCGGGATACGGTTTTATTAAAGGACGCTATTTTAGAAATGAATTCTAAAAGATTAGGGCTTACCGGAGTTATAGACGAGAATAATATTCTATGCGGCATAATAGTCGACGGAGATTTGAGGAGGGCAATGCTTTCTCCGATTGATATAATAAACGAACCGGTAAAAAACATAATGACTAAAAATCCTAAAACTATACTGAAGAATGCTCTTGCCGTTAACGCTCTGCAAAAAATGGAGGAATCGAAAATTACTTCGCTTTTCGTGGTAGAATCGGAAGGCTATAAAAATCCTATCGGAGTTATTCATATTCACGATATAATAAAAGCAGGAATAATATGACTAAAAAATTAAATTTTTCCGATATAGAAATTTTAGTTTTCGACGTTGACGGAGTTTTGACGGACGGAAAAATATATTTATCCGAAAACGGGGTTGAAACAAAAACTTTTTTTGCCCATGACGGGGCAGGCATGAAATTAGCCAAAAAATCCGGATTAAAAGTCGGTATGATTTCCGCAAGAACAAGTCATGCAGCTTCTTTAAGAGCCAAGGAACTCGGAGTAGATTTTTATATAGAGGGATGCAAGGATAAATATAAAGCGCTGAAACCGTTATTAGAAGAGTTTAAAATAGACGTTAAAAATTTATTCTACATGGGGGACGATATTGTCGATATAGAACTTTTAAAATTAGCCGCAATTTCTGCCACGGTTCCTAATGCGCCGGAATACATAAAGGATTGCGCCGACTTTGTAACCTCTAAAAACGGCGGGTGCGGTGCGGTGCGGGAGGTTTGCGATATAATTTTAAAAGAGAAAGGATTGCTTTTAAAATTTTTGAATTCGTTGTAATTAAATTATATGTCCTTAGACCGGAAAACTATAAGAATAATTGCGCTTATACTGTCTTTATGCTTTATAGCTATTCTGGCAGTTTTTCTTATACTGCATTATCTTCGCGGCAATACGGGACTTTTCAATTTCAAGATATCAAAAGGTTACATAAGCCTTAAAAAAATAGATTATAAATTTTATAAAAAAGGAATTCTTGCTTATGAAATTTTCGCTAAAAGTTTAAACTATAAGTCTAAAAAGAAAAATATAATAAAATTAAACGCCGTAAAGATTTATATTTACGGCAAAAATAGAAAACCGGCTTATATAATAATAGGGAAAACCGGAAAACTTAATACCGTTTCTAAAAACGTAATAATTTCAGGCGGCGTTTCGATAAATGGTTCAAACGGCATGCTGATTAAAACTGATATAATAGATTATTTTGCTAAAAAAGACGAAATAGCGGCTCCGGGCGGCATGAAAATTAAAAGCAAGAATTATTTTATTTCAGGAGAAGGATTTATCTATTACGTAAAAAAGAAATTATTTGTTTTACGGAAAGACGTTCATTTTTTATCTAATAACGCTAATATGAGAAGGTCGTCTAAATGAAAATCAAATTTTATTTTTTTATCGTTTTTATTTTTTTGCCGATATTTTTACTGTTTCAAAATAATTTATCGCTCGGCGCTTCAACTCGCAATAATTTAAACAATGCGAATAAAACGCATAATAAAACCGATATAAAGTCCGATTCTTTAACGGTAAACAATAAAACGCATATTGCAGTATTTAAGGGGCACGTGGTGGCTCTTAAGGGCAAACTGAAGATACTGTCGTCTGTACTTAAAATTATATATACTAAAAAAAATAAAATTAAAATACTTATCGCTACGGGAAACGTGCATATTATAAAAGGCAAAGACAATATTACCGGAGGGAGGGCAGTTTATTACGATAAAAGGAAAATTGCGGTAATAACGGAAAATCCAGTGGCATACGAGGCGAAAAACAGAATAGCCGGAAAGAAAATAATAATTAATTTTAAAACAGGTATTTCTACCGTTATCGGCGGACCAAAACGCGTTAATGCCGTAGTTTATTCAAAAAAGTCAATCAGCGTAAAAAAAAATAACGTAAAAACAAAGAAACAAAGATGATAAAAGCCGTAAATTTAATTAAAAAATTTAAAAAAAGGACGGTAGTAAATGAAGTTTGTCTTGAAATTAGGCCTGGAGAGATAACCGGTCTTTTAGGCCCCAACGGAGCCGGTAAGACGACTACTTTTAATATGATATCAGGCATGCTTAGGCCGGACGGCGGTTCCATATTTTTGGACGACGTCGACATTACTAAACTGCCTATGTATAAACGCGCAAGATTAGGCATAGGTTATTTGCCTCAAGAGACTTCGGTATTCAGGAAACTTACGGCGGAACAGAATCTTACGGCTATTTTTGAACTTTTAAAAATATCCGAAAAAGAAAAAAATCAGAGGCTTAACGAATTGATAGAAAAATTCGGACTCGAGAAAGTAAGAAAATCTTTTGTAATGAGCTTATCCGGAGGAGAAAGAAGAAGGGTAGAAGTAGCCAGATCGCTTATACTTTCTCCAAAGTTTATACTTTTAGACGAACCTTTTTCAGGCATAGATCCTATCGCCGTAGAGGATATGCAGGATATTCTTATCGGTTTAAAGAAAGATTCAATAGGTATTTTAATAACCGACCATAACGTAAGGGAAGCTTTAAGGATATGCAACAGCGCATATATAATAAATGACGGAAAAATAATAGAAAAAGGTTCCCCTTCCCACATTATTTCCAGCTCGATTGTTAAAAGATTTTTCCTTGGAGAAAAGTTTAATCTGGGTATTTAGATTTAAATGTTATATAATTAATATATAATCCTTAAATCACTATTAGAGACTATAAAATTGTCTATAACGGTGATTTAAGGAACTATATAACTTAATTGAAATATATAGTTCTGCATCGATTTAACGGCGATTATTAATTTGTTTTTTCAGGAGTTTTTTTATGAGCGGTATGGAACTGAGGCAAAATCTTAAACTGTCCCAACAGTTGGTGATGACCCCGCAGCTGCAGCTTGCGATCAAGATGCTTGCTCTTAACAATATCGAACTTTCAGATATGGTTAAACAAGAAATATTGGAAAACCCTATTCTTGATGCCGAATCTGCCGGCGTGAAAAGTGAAGACGAAGCCGAAAATTATAAACCTGAAGATGCGCTTCTGTCTAATATTCCGGTTGAAGCCGATTCCGAATCGGAACAAGGTTTTAATGAAATTGCTCAGTACTTGGTGAACTATAACGAACAGCTTGTAGATTTATCTAAAAACGACGGTATTTTAGGCGCAGGAGACAATAATTATTTAGAATATAAATTAGAGAGCAGTTTTTATAGAGGTGAAACGCTTTACGAACATGTAATGGAGCAAGTCAGAACCGGTAATTTTTCGGACGATGAAATTATGCTTGCCGAATACATTGCCGGCAATTTAGACTCTAAAGGATTTCTTGCGGTTTCAATAAAAGACCTTGAATATTTTGTAAAAAAAAATATTTCACACGATATAAACGCTACTTTTGTACCGAATACGCTTTATAAAATTAATATATTAGAACCTGTAGGATTAGCCGCCGATAACGTAATATCAAGTCTGGCTATTCAAGCGGATTTTTATTTCAAGGGCGATGCTCTGCTAAAAGAATTAATAAATAAGTACTTAAAAGAAGTAGCCGCTAAAAATTATCAAAAAATATGCAAAGAAACAAAAACAAGTTTAGAAAAAGTTTTGCTTTCTATAGAAAATTTAAAAAAATTAAATCCGAACCCGGCGGCTAATTTCAGCAAAGAAGCACCTCGTTACATTGTTCCGGATCTTTTCCTAAAAAAAGAGAATGATCGTTACGTGGTATATATGCAGGACGATTCTATTCCGGAGATAAAAATCAATTCTTATTATAAAAAGGTTATCAGCGGTGAAATAGCGGTATCGCCCGATATTAAAAATTATGCCGAAGAAAGATTTAAATCGGCTATGTGGTTAATGAAAAGCATTAATACGAGAAAAGAAACTATTTTAAATATTGCACAGAAAATAGTCGATAAACAGTACGATTATTTCGATAAATGCGGCGGCAACCTGAAACCTTTGATTCTAAAAGATATATCCGAAGAGCTTAATATTCATGAATCTACCGTTTCCAGAGCTACCGCGAATAAATATTTAAGCACCCACATGGGAGTATTCGAGCTTAAAAATTTTTTTACCGGAGCTTCATACGGCGAATCTTCATCCGGTAACGTTATGGCGAGAATCAAATCTATTATAGATTCAGAACATTTTATCGGCAAAGTTTATAAAGATGCGGAAATCGTTGATATTTTAAAGAAACAGGGTATTAATATAGCAAGAAGGACGATTGCAAAATATAGGGATATTATGAATATACCGCCTTCAAGTATAAGGCATAAAAATATTTTATTATAAACAATACACATTAACAAAAAGGAGACCAAAAAGATGAACATTGCAGTTACGTTTAAGCATATCGATTCCAGCGATGCTATAAGGCAGTATGCCGAATCAAAATTCCCAAAATTAGAAAAGTATTTAAACAATATTATGGATGTGCATATTACTCTTAGTATCGAACGTGTCGACCATAAAGAATCCGGCGTTGCGCAGATTAAATTAACGGCAAAAAACCTTACCGTAAATGCGGAAGAAAAATCGGCAGACATATACAGCGCCATAGACCTTTTGCTGGAAAAAGTCGAGTCGCAGATTAAAAAGCATAAGGAGAAGATGAGAAGAAAAGAGCACGTAGAAGAAGGAGCGGACTTATTTTCCGAAACAGACGACGATTCGTCTTTAGATATTGCAATAAAAGACGATTATGAAAGACAGCCGTTAAGCGTTAAAGAAGCCTTGCATAAATTAGAAAAAAGAAACAAAGATTTTATAATTTTCAAAGATAAAGAATCATCCAAAGTATCTTTCATTTATCGCGGCGATGACGGCGAAATTTCTATGATAACCCCTGAATTTTAATCAATAAAGCGATTTACATATGCAACGGTAACGGAAATTAAATTTAAACGTATAAATTAAATATAATTGACGTGTCTATTTATCAATCAAAATCCGAAAATACCGAAAAACCAAATATACTGATAATAAGCGGTATTTCCGGTTCGGGAAAGTCTTCGGCGTTAAAAATTCTTGAAGATAGAGGTTTTTTTTGCGTAGATAATATGCCGATGATTTTGCTGCCGAAATTTTTTGAATTAGGGTTGGCCGCCCGCCTTAAAAACATACTTTTTGTTATAGATATCAGGGAAAAAAGTTTTTTAAAAGAGTTTGAAGACTATATCAAATTTTTAAAAAAGCGGGCATGTTTTTTTAAATTTATTTTTTTAGACGCAAGAGACGACGTAGTAATAAGGAGATATTCCGAAACAAGAAGAAAACATCCTCTCTCGGAAGGCGATATAACTACGGCGGTCAAAAAAGAACGCAAACTTCTTAATAATGCAAAGGGCAATGCAGATGCGGTAATAGACACATCCGATATTAAAATACACGATTTAGAGGGCATCTTATCTGCCCATCTGGACGGTCTTTTATCTTCAGCTCAATTTTCGGTTAAAATAATCTCCTTCGGTTTTAAATACGGCATTCCGCTTTCCGCCGATACGCTTTTTGACGCGCGGTTTCTTCCTAACCCTTATTTTATGCCGCAACTTAAAAATCTTACCGGTTTCGATTCGGAAATAGCCGAATATATGCTGTCGTTTAAAGAGAGCGATGAATTTATAACCCGCATATCGGATTTTTTAACTTTTACGCTTCCTCTTTATAAAAAAGAAAATAAATCTTATTTTACCGCAGCTATTGGATGTACCGGCGGCGTTCACAGGTCGGTGTTTATAGTCGAAGAATTAAAAAAAAGGCTTGCAGGCATTAATGAAGATTACGGAATTACTTTTTATCATAGAGACGTTCAAAGGAAATAAATCGAAAAAAAACCGCAAAATTTATTGATTTTATGATATATTTATTATATGATATTATCATATAGTTATATAATATATAGGTGAATTTTTTTAGTATATTTTTTAAACATTAAATTAAAGGTGGTTTATTATGAAAAATAAAAAATCAAGTTTTATTTTTACTTCGGAATCCGTAACGGAAGGTCATCCCGATAAAATTTGCGATAAAATATCAGACTCTATTTTAGATGCCTTTATAGGGCAGGACAAACATTCTAAAGTTGCTTTAGAAACAATGGTAACCACCGGTCTTGTGGCTATTGCCGGCGAAGTTACGTCAAACGGAACGGTAAATTATCAGGATATAATAAGAAAAGTTATAAAAGAAATAGGGTACGACGATTCATCCATAGGTTTCGATTATAAAAGCTGTGGAATAATAGCCGCAGTAGGAAAGCAGTCTTCGGACATCAGAATGGGCGTGGTGCGTGAAAAAGACGAAGATCAGGGTGCCGGCGATCAGGGTTTGATGTTCGGATACGCAACTTCCGAGACGGAAGATTTTATGCCTGCGCCTATTTATTATGCACATAAATTAACCAAAAGACTTGCCGAAGTTAGAAAATCCGGAGTTCTCGATTTCATAAGGCCGGACGGCAAATCGCAGGTTTCCGTCAGATACGTTAACGGAGAGCCTGAAAAAATCACCTCGATAGTTCTTTCTACTCAGCATACAGAATCCGTATCTCAAGAAAAACTTAAAGATGCCGTTATCGCAGAGGTTATAGATAAAACGATACCTGCCGACCTTATGGATAAAGATACGAAGTTTTTTATTAATCCTACAGGTCGTTTCGTAATAGGCGGGCCAAACGGAGATACAGGTTTAACCGGAAGAAAGATAATAGTCGATACGTACGGAGGGATGGGTAGACACGGCGGAGGTGCTTTTTCAGGAAAAGACCCTTCTAAAGTCGACAGAAGCGGTTCGTACATGGCAAGATATATAGCCAAAAATATAGTCGGAAGCGGTATAGCAAAAAAATGCGAAGTTCAAATAGCTTATGCTATAGGAATCGCCGAGCCGGTTTCGGTTATGGCAAATACTTTCGGAACGGGGATCTATCCCGATGAAGCGATTTCCGATGCCGTATTGGAAGTTTTCAGCTTAAAACCATATAATATAGTTAAAACATTAGATCTTTTAAGGCCTATTTACTCTAAAACATCTAATTATGGTCATTTTGGCAGATTCGACGAAGATTTCGTCTGGGAAAAACTTCTTAAAATTGAGGAAATCAAAGAAGTATCGGCTAATTTAAGCAAAGTCAAAGAACATGTATAAAATTTAATATAATAATGGAGGCTGGATGTCGGATATAAAAGATATTAAACTTGCAAAAGAAGGTAAAGAGAGAATTTTATGGGCAGAACAGGATATGCCCGTTCTAGGTTTAATAAAAGAACAGTTTGTTGACAATAAACCTTTTAAGGGTTTAAAAATGGGGCTCTGTCTGCATGTAACGGCGGAAACCGCAAATCTTGCCAGAACTTTGAAAGAAGGCGGCGCCGAAATATATCTTTGCGCATCAAACCCTCTTTCGACGCAGGACGATGTAGCCGCTTCTCTTACAAAAGATTTCGGAATAGACGTTTATGCTATAAAAGGGGAAGATTCCGACACTTATTACAGTCATATAGAAAGCGTTCTTAGCAAAGAACCTAACGTAACGTTAGACGACGGAGCAGACTTAATATCTGTAATACATAAAAAGCATAAAAAACTGATAAAAAACATAAAAGCCTCTATGGAAGAAACTACTACAGGCGTAATCAGACTGCGTTCTATGCAGGAAGCAGGAGAGCTTAAAATACCGGTTATTGCCGTAAACGATGCGGATGCAAAACATCTTTTCGACAACAGATACGGCACCGGACAGTCGACCATAGACGGAATAATCAGGGCGACGGATAAACTGCTTGCGGGTAAAAACTTTGTAGTTTTGGGTTATGGCTGGTGCGGCAAGGGGCTTGCGCTTAGAGCCAGAGGAATAGGTTCTAACGTAATAGTAACGGAAGTAGATCCGGTTAAAGCGCTTGAAGCCGTAATGGACGGTTTTAGAGTAATGAAAGGAACCGAAGCGGCAAAAGTGGGCGATATATTTTGCACCGTTACCGGCGATATAAACGTTATAGACGTCGAGCATTTTCAAAACATGAAAGACGGCGCTATAGTATGCAACTCAGGTCATTTCGACGTAGAAATAAATATTAAGGGATTAAAGAAAATAGCCAAATCGGTAAAAACGGCAAAAGATTTTGTCGAAGAATATACGCTGAAAAACGGCAAAAGAATATATTTACTTGCTGAAGGAAGGCTCATTAATCTTGCAAGCGCACATGGACATCCGGCAAGCGTTATGGATATGAGTTTTTCAGTGCAGGCTCTCTCCGCGGAATTTGCGGTTCTTGGAAAAACAATGCTTCCTGGCGTTTACGATGTTCCTAAGGAAATCGACGAAAGAATAGCCTCTTTAAAACTTAAGTCTATGGATATAGAGATTGATAAACTGACGAAAGAGCAGATAAAATATCTTAAATCATGGCAGGAAGGAACATAAGTTATTTATTTATATCGTATAGATATTTTATTCCTTTAAGCGTACAAAATTCATCGATTATATTTTCGGCATCGATATTTAAGTCGTTAAAAATCAACGAAGATTGTCCGCCGGTAAAGATAAGCCGGATATTTTTATTGCCGCAAACGCCGTAAAAATCACATATATCGCTTACGAACCCTTTTATTAAATATAAGATTCCGTTATAAATACCGGATTGGATTGCAGATTCGGTATTTGTGCCGATTAAATTTTTAGGTTTATTTATTTTAATTAAGGGCAGTTTTTCCGTAGATTCATATAGGCAATTTGCAAGAGAATTTATGCCTGGATATATGATGCCGCCTAAGAAATCCCCGCTTTTATTTAACGAATCTATGGTTACGGCAGTCCCGATATCTATTATTATCTGGAATTTTTTCTCCGGTGAATTTTGATTATAAAAATGAGACCAGCAAGAGTTTGCTATCCTGTCCGAACCCAGTTTAGCAAAGTTTTCAATGCAAAGAGTTATATTTAACTTTATTTCGGGCAAGATAAAAAAAGGCTTTAACTTTATTTTGTTAAAAAAATTCTCGTAAATAGGGTTTGCAGAAGGCACTACCGATGAAATGCATATTCCAGACAAATTTTTTACGGAGGTATTTTTCGACAAAAACTTTTTTAAATCCTGCTCCGTAGAAATTTTTTTCGTGTCTATTCTGAAGGTTTCTGTAGGATTATATTTCGCATCTTCAAATATGCCGAATGATGACGATGAGTTGCCTATATCGCAAGATAATATCATAAAATAAAAATTATATATATATTTCGCCCGATACTACTTTTTCTAATTCGTTTTCTCCGGTTTTTAGCAGAAGAGCTCCCTTAGAATCAATTCCAACGACCTGTCCGGATATTTTTTTATCTTTAACGTTTATTTCTACCGTTTTCCCCATCATGCCGAAATATTTTTGATAGCTTGTTAAAATAGAAGAGAGTCCGGTCGATAAAAACATTTCATAATATTTATCGAACTTGTTAAGTATAGAAGCTATAAGAGTATTTCTATCGATGAGGACGTTTGTTCCGTTAATTTTTTTTGATTCTATCAAAAGAGATGTAGCGATATCTTTAATATTGTCGTCGATATCGTTTTCCGCAATATTAACGTTCATTCCAATTCCTACTATTATATATTCTATAGTCATATTTTGAGTAGCCATTTCTGTTAAAATACCGCATACTTTTTTTGAATTTATAAGTAAATCATTAGGCCATTTAATCTGAGGGTTTAAAGAAGCGGTTTCAGTAATCGCGTCGGCGGCCGATACCGCTGCCAATATCGTCATGCCCTGGGCATTTTCCGGAGTTATCTTAGGTTTTAATATTATAGACATGTATATATTACAGGCACAGGGAGACGTCCAAAATTTTCCGTTTCTGCCTCTGCCTTTTTCTTGATAATCCGCTATTACCACGCTTCCGTTTTTTACGCCTTTAGAAGCAAGATCTCTTGCTAAAGTATTAGTAGAATCAACCTTTTGTTCATAATATAAATTTTTGCCTATAAAAGAACTTTTTAATTTTTTTTTGATTTCAAAAATATCGATATAATTTATTTCTTCCATTAAAAACCCCTTGTTTAAAATAAAATTTCTATTTTATGCAAATTTGTTATAGGGACAGAATTGAATTCTGTCC
>SHMQ01000032.1 GCA_008534395.1 Candidatus Acidulodesulfobacterium acidiphilum | reverse complement strand
CCGATAAACGAAAGGTTTTTTCTCGGCGGAAGAACGACCGTCAGAGGTTTCCCTCAGGATTCTATAGGACTCGTAAACTTAAATCCTTACGGCTATCCTATAGGCGGAGACGTTATGGAAAATTATAATCTTCAGCTCAATATACCCGTTTATAAAAGTGTTGATTTTTTTATTTTTCAGGACGGAGGCAACGTTTTTTTGGATACGTCGGACGTAAGGCCTTTAGCGCTTTATAAATCGGCAGGAGCGGGCATAATGTATCTTTCGCCGATAGGGCCGATAAGTTTTTCGTACGGCTTTATTCTTACGAGGGAACCTTACTGGCCTGCGGGAGGAGTTAATTTTACCGTGGGGACTTCTTTCTAATGGAGACGGCGGAAACGGCGGAGATGGAAACATCGATTGCAAAGACGGCAGGCAACCACGTTTCAGGCTTAAGAAAAGGTTTTTCCACCGGCAGTACAAGCGCGGCGGCGGTAAAAGCATCTATAAGATACTATTTTGAAGACGAAAAATTTAATTCTGTAGAAATAAAAATGCCGGGCGGCGAAAATACCTGTTTAAAAGTTGCATCGTTATCGAAATTCAAATTAAAGCCGGAAGACGAATATATTATTTCAAAATCCGTTTTAATAAAGGACTCGGGAGACGATTTTGCGGACGTAACCGGCGGAATTGAAATTTGCGCCGATTTTACGGTTATAGATAAAAAAGATAAAAATGCCGTAAAAAGTTTTAAAAAATATTATGAAAAATTCTTGGTTTATAATATAATAAAATGTCCTTTATGCAATGGTTCGACGATAATTTTCGTATCGTCTAAAGGCATAGGGACGGTTAAGAGAAAAGGGCTGCCGGTAAAAGCGGGTTATCCGGCAATAAATCCGGTTCCGTATAAAATGATAGAATCGGCTGCCGAAGAAGAATTAAAGTTAAAAATATTAGAATTGAAGACGGGCTCAAAAGACAGCCTTAATTACGGCGGCTACGCCGGGAAAATATTTTTTTCGGTACTTTATGTGCCGAAAGGAGAAAAAATTGCGGAACGGACTTTAAATCCGAGGCTCGGCATCGAAGGAGGCATAAGCATACTTGGAACATCGGGATACGTCGTTCCTATATCTACCAAGGCATGGCTCGAAACTATTAAAGCCTGCTTAAGTTTTTTAAAAGCGAATAAAATAGACACCTGCGTTTTTACGCCTGGAAGATTCAGCGAAAAAGCGGCATTAAAAATATTTAAAAATATCCGCAGGGAAAGTTTTATAGAAATAGGCGATTACGTTTCGTATTCTTTAAGAAAAGTTTCCGGTACCGGAATTAAAAATATAATATTCGCCGGACAATTCGGGAAAATAGTTAAAATTGCCCAAGGCGCAAGAAACACTAATGCTAAATATGCCGTATTAGATTTAGGTTTTCTTGCGGAAACCGCCAAAGAAGCGGTTAAAAAGTATAGTGAAATCGACGCGGAGCATATTTACGGACTTATAATTAACTCTAATACTTCGCGGGAAGCTTTCGGGCATATAACTTCTGACGATTATAATATTTATTCGGACGATATTTTAGGCAAATTATTAAAAAAAGCCGCAGAAAAATTGTATAATATCGTAAAAAACGCCGGTAGCAACGATATCGACATAGAAATAGTACTTATAGATTACGGCGGAAACGAAATAAAAAGGGAGAGATTGTAAAATATGGCAAAAACGTCTAAGAAAGTTTATATAGTAGGAGTTTCTCCATGCTATCAGGATATTGCAAGAAAACAGATTTTAGAAATGTTTAGCGATAAAAAAAACAGAATAGATACGGTGTTTGCAAAAAAAGAAGATTCGCATCTTCTTACGTGGGTCAGGGAGCAAATATCCGCAGAAAAGAAAAGCCTAGTTCTTGAAAATAACGGAAATATAAGCAGGTTAAACAATGCTAAGATATTTTACGACGGGAAAATAAAATTTATCGAAGATTACGTTAAAGAAAATCTCGGAAAAAAAAATATTTTAATACTTGCAAACGGTGACCCTAATTTTTTCGGTATCGGCGGTACCATAATCAGCGGATTAAAAGAAAACGAAAAAAGGTTTATAGAAATATATCCGGCAATAAGCTATATGCAGATAGGATTTTCAAAATTAAAAATTCCTATGACGCATGCTTATATATTAAGCCTTCACGGAAGAAGTTTTGACGGCCTGCATCCCGTACTTAATTCCGAAAAAATAATAGGTATATATACCGATGAAATAAACACTCCTGATAAAATTTACGGCGAACTTGAAGAAAAAGGTATTTTAGAAAATTTTGAATTTTATGTCCTGACGGAATTATGCTCTAAAAACGAAAAAATATATAAAAATTTTACGAAAGAGATTTTGGAAGATATAAGCGGTAAAAAAAATATCGTTATATTAAAGGAAAAAAATCAAAAAAATAAAACTGAATCTTTGAAAGCCGAAAACCATGCAGACGGTAAAAACAGTAATAGCGGTAATTATAATAACAACGTTAATTTTGCTGGAACGGCCGCAAACGCCGTAGATGCCGTTAATGTCAATATAAATAGAAATATAATATTGGGCATAGAGGACGACAGATATATACATGCTTCCGGAGAGCCTACGAAAAAAGAGATAAGGTCGGTAAGCCTCGGTATGATGGAGATTAGAGAGGATTCAGTTATAATAGACGCAGGCTGCGGAAGCGGAAGCATAAGCATAGAAGCCGCAGGACTCGCTTTCAGAGGCAAAGTTTATTCTATCGATAAAAATAAGCAAAAAATTGAAAATCTAAAAAGAAATATGAAAAAATTCGGAAGAAATAACATAGAGCCGATATTAGGCGAACTTCCGGACGCTATAAAAAGCCGTTTAAATTTAAAATTAAAAGGCGTTAATGCGGATTCTGTTTTTATAGGGGGCGGAGGAGCCGAAAACATAGACGAAATATTGAAAGAATTTTTAAATATACTGAAAGAGAACGGAGTTATCGTAGTTAACGCCGTCACGATAGAAACTTTATATGCGGTAATTAACTTTATTAAAAACGCCGGGCTTAAATACGAAATGGTTTCCTTAAGCGTTTCAAGGCTGAAATCGATCGGCGAAACATCATACTTTCAGGCTTTAAACCAGATTTATGCAGTTAAAATTACCAAAAAGTTTTTAAAACAGAATGCAGAGACTAAAATAGAACCTAAAATCGACGGAAGACCAAAACCTGAGTCAAGTCCGCTTGCTAAAACCGGGGCTGAAACGGAACGCAAAACCGAAATTAAGCCGGAAGCGGAAACTGCGGGCAAAAAAAGAAATATGACATTTAAAATAGAAAATAGAGGCGATAAAAAAAGCGAAGAATTAAATTCTAAAATGCCTAAAGTAAAAGTAAGGAATAAAACTATAGGAGCGCCTAAGTCCGATGATGAATTTAGCGGATTAAACGCAAATGAAGGAGACGGCGCAAACGATTTAAATTACGACATAGAAAACGGCGGGAGCGGCAAAAATGAGCGTTAGCGGAAGCGGAAGCGGGGGCGTACAAAAAACTCTGTTCGTAGTCGGGGTAGGACCCGGAGATCCTGAGCTTATTACGGTAAAAGCAATAAACGCCGTGATTAAAAGCGACTATATATTTTATCCAGACGTCTGCGGAGGCAAAAACAAAACCGCTTACGATATAGTTAAAAGCGCGGTAAAATTTGCCGGTTTGGGCGGTATCGACGAAAACAGGCTTATTCCTTTGCAGGTAGAAATGAAGCGTTCTACAGGCAAAAATAAAGATTTATACAGGGAAAACGCTTTAAAAATTTATGAAAAATTGACAGACGAAAGCGTTTCGTGCGTCTCATACGTTACTCTTGGGGACCCGGCGTTTTACAGTACCTATTTCGGAATTCACGCCGCTTTTAAAGAAATTGAGGCGAAAAATTTTACTATAAATATTATTATTATTAACGGCGTTTCTTCTTTTTTGTATTCTTTCGGACTGCTTGAAGAACCGTACATAGCTAAAAATGCGAGCGTTTTAATATCGGTGCCGCTTAAAAAAAGCATAAATGAATTAAAAGCGGAAATAAAATTTATAGCCGATAAATCCAGAATTTCGCGTCCGCAAAGCATAGTTTTTATGAAAGCTGGAAACTGCGTAAAAAATATTCTGGAAGCGTTTAAAGATGTTTTAGGGGGCATATACGGAGAGAACGAAAACGATAAAATAAAACTGTATTTAATAGAAAAATCGGAAGTCGTAAAAGATTTTACAAAGAAAACCGATTTGGATTTCGATTATTTTTCAATTTTAATAGGCGTGTTTTTGTGAGGATATAAATATAATATGAATAATAAATTTTTAAAATCTAAAATATATTTTGTGTCCGCAGGTCCCGGCGACCCGGAACTGCTGACCGTTAAAGCCGCAAAAATATTAAAAAAATCGGATGCCGTTTTTTACGCAGGTTCTTTAATTAATCCTTTAATGCTTAAAATTATCAAAAAGGGCGCCGAGTTAATAGATATAAAAAGCCTTAATTTTGAAGAAATAAAAACTAAAGTCGAAAATATTTTAAGTTTAAACGAAAACAAAAACGGCATAGAAGGTTCAATTTCGGTTAAAGACGGAAAAGACGGCAGATATGACAGAGACGGAAAAGATATAAAGCGCGGAGTGAAAGTAATTTCTATACTGCATGCGGGAGACTCCTCTATATACTCCGCAATAAACGAACAGATGGCTTATTTGGAAGAGATGGGCGTGGAATATGAAATTGTACCGGGCGTCACCGCCGCTTTCGCAGCAAGCGCAGCAAACAAATCTATTTTGACCATGCCGGACGTTTCGCAAACCGTTATATTCTGCAGGGGCGAAGGAAGGACGGGCAAGATGCCCGAAGGACAGGATATAAAAAGCCTCGCAAAGCACGGAGCTACTATGGCTATATATTTAAGCTTCGGACTGATAAAGTCCGTAACCGAAGACCTGCTTGAATCTTACAATGAAGATACGCCCTGCCTTATAGCAAAAGACGTGTCTTTAAAAAGCCAGTTTTTAATAAACTGTAAATTAAAAGACGTCATTAAAAAAGCCGAAGAATTTTCAATAAAAAATATGGCGGTTTTAATAGTCGGAGAAGCTCTTAACGGGAAATATTTTAAAAATAACAAGTCGAAACTTTATGACAAGAACTTTTATCACGGGTACAGGGATTCTTCTGCCGGTTTATAATAACAATGCAGAAGCGGGCGGCGTTTGCTGCGGCGATAACGGTAATATAGATATAAATGCAGATGCAGATATTAATATAAGTATAAATATAGAAAAAATTAACTCTATAGCATTCGTTATAATATCGGAAAATTCTTTGTCTAATGCCGTTAAAATTTGCAGGGGCCTAATAAATAAAAAATCTGCCGATGAATCCGAAGCATACTATAAAATAAATTTTTTTATAGAAGAAAATAAAGAAGTTTTAATTAAATCCGCTTACGCCGCATTAATAAAGGAATTAAAGGAATTAAAATTAAATCCTTTTAAATTTAAATTTATTAATATTGAATTTGAAATCAAAAAATACAAAAAACTTTCGGACGGAGATACGGTTAAATTATTGTTTGAAAACTTCGATTATATAATATTTTTTCTTGCCGTCGGCGCAGTCGTTAGGTTAATTGCACCTTATTTGAAAAATAAGTATAAAGACCCCGGCATAATAACTGTGGACGAAGCCGGAAAATTTATAGTAAGCCTGCTTTCGGGGCATATAGGCGGAGCAAACAGGCTCGCCGAAGAAATTTCGGGATATATTGAAAATTCTATTCCGGTAATAACTACGGCTACGGATTCCAAAAATAAATTTTCGATAGACGCTTTTGCCGAAAAATTCGATTTTTATATAGAAGATGCGAAGAAAAAAGTCAAGGATTTCAATGAAGCGTCGCTTAAGGACGAAAGTTTTGAAATAATTTTGGAAGATAATTACAAAGATTTCGATATAAAACAATACGTAAAAGGTTTTATTAACGCGAAAAGAATAAAAATAAACGGGGCGTTAGATTTTAAAAATTTGAAATTAAATTCCGAAAATTTTAAGGATAAGCATAAAATAATAATAGTTACTATAAAAAAAGATTTGAACGGCTTGGAGAAGTCGAAAAACATTGCCATTTTAAGGCCGAAACGTTTAGTCGTAGGGATTGGATGCAACAGGAATACAGGTTTAAAGGAGATAGAAGATTTTGTTTCGGAAATATTCGAAAAAAACGGCATTGCTTTAAATACCATAAGAAACATTGCTTCTATAGACAATAAAAAAAACGAGCGCGGGCTTTTGGATTTTGGATTTAAATACGGCAGATTTATCGATTTCTATTCAAAAGGCGAAATAAACGCTTTTATGGAATCGTTTGTTTCAAAAAATACGCAGGTATCGTCTGAATACTTAAAATCTCCTAGTTTTAAATATACGGGGGCATATTCGGTCTGCGAACCTTGCGCAATGATGTCCGCTAAAAATTTAAGGACGCCCCTGATACCGAAGCAAAAAAAAGGAAACGTTACGGCGTCGGCGGCCGTCATAAGTATCGGTCAAATTTAGAATAAAAAATAATTGATTTAATTTAAGTTAAGGAAATGAAAAAATGAACTATGGAAAAATAACGGTTATAGGAACCGGACCCGGCGGATTGGAGCATTTAAGCAAAAAGGCTTTGGAGTCGATTATGGAAGCTGAAGCGGTTATAGGCTATTCGTCTTATTTAAAGCAGATTAGCGGTTTATTGAAAGATACGCAGGAAAAGATTCCGTTTAATATGAAAGACGAAATTAAGCGGTGCGAAGCGGCGGTTAAAAAATCTTTGGAAGGAAAAACGACTGCTTTAGTTTCCGGAGGCGATGCCGGAATTTACGGCATGAGCGGTTTATTGCTTGAAATTTTAGACGAACAGTCCCTTACCGGAAAAGTTCCCGTAGAAATAGTTCCGGGCATTCCGGCATTCTGCGCCGTGGCGGCTGCCGCCGGAGCGCCGATAACGAACGATTTTTGCGTTGTTTCGCTGTCCAATCTTTTAACGCCCTGGCAGGATATAGAAAAAAGACTAAGAGCTGCGGCGGCGGGAGATTTCGTAATAATAATATATAATCCCAAGAGCATGAAGCGGAAAGACGAGTTAACGCAGGCGAAAAATATTTTGCTGGAAACTATAGAAAAAGACAGGCCTGCGGTTATAGCAAAGGCGGTAACGAGACCCGACGAAGAAATAGTTATTACGACGCTTGAAAATATCGACAAATTCGATATAGTAAGCATGAATTCTTCCATAATAATAGGCAACGGCAATACATTCGTAAACGAATTATTCATGATAACGAGGAGAGGCTACGGAAATAAATACGATTTAAGCGGAAACGGTTTAATTGAAAAATAGACGTAAATTAAATTAAAATTAATTTGAAAAAATAAACGGAGGATAATTAAATTATGCGGATACTTGTAACGGGAGGAGCGGGTTTTATAGGCTCTAATTTATGCGAAAGGCTTTTAAACGAAGGTCATGAAGTTTTATGTATGGATAATTTTTATACCGGCTCTAAAAATAATATAAAAGAATTTATCGAAAATCCGTCTTTTGAATTAATAAGGTGGGATATCAGCCTGCCTTTTAACATAGAAGCCGATTTTATCGTCAACCTTGCTTGTCCTGCATCCGTCCCGCATTATCAGAGAGACCCTTTGAAAACTATGAAAGACAACGTTTTCGGCATATTTAACGTCATGGAAAACGCAAGACGCCTTAAAATACCGGTTCTTCATACTTCTACATCCGAAGTTTACGGTTCTCCGTCTGTTCATCCGCAGCCGGAAAATTACAACGGCAACGTTAATCCCGTTTCTATAAGGTCTTGCTACGACGAAGGAAAAAGAGCGGCCGAAACTATTATGTTCGATTACCGCAGGCAGTACGGAACGGATATAAAAGTAATAAGGGTTTTTAATACGTACGGACCTAAAATGCTCGAAAACGACGGCAGGGTAGTTTCCAATTTTATCGTTCAGGCTCTAAGAGGGCAAGATTTAACCGTTTACGGAGACGGAAAACAGACGCGTTCTTTCTGCTACGTATCCGATTTAATCGACGGAATTATGCTCTTCATTAACGATAAAAGCGGATTTACCGGACCGGTTAATATGGGAAATAACTACGAATTTACAATATCGGATTTTGCAGATTTAGTTTTACGGCTAACCGGGTCGAAATCGAAAATTAAATTAGTAGAACTGCCTAAAGACGACCCTATACAGAGAAATCCCGATTTAACGCTTGCAAAAACTAAACTAGGATATAACCCTAAGGTAGATATAGAAAGCGGAATTAAAAAAACCGTAGAATATTTTAAGAAAGTAATATCGCGATAAAATAAAATATAATAAAACCACGTAAAATAATCGTAAAATAATATGCGGAATATAATATAAACCATAAATATATATAAAAATTTTTTACTATGAATATAAATATAGACGCCGTTATTATAGAGTCGGCGATTTACATTATAGTTGCGTTTATTACCGGTTTTTTGCTGAGGGACGAAGAGTTAAAAAAAATTAAGCGCGTTATTTTGATTTTATATTTAGTCGTCGGTATAGCCGTACAGAGCGTCCTGTATTTTCTTATACTTTCCGCTGGAGTTTTGCTTTCCGCGGTATTAGTGCTAAAATATTTTAACGAATAAAATAAATATTGACGCGGCGCAATAAAAATATTGACAAGAAGGCAATTTTTATTTATACTATCTTATCAGTTATTAGTGCAATTCATAACATTATTCATTCTATATTCCCCGATAGCTCAGCCGGCAGAGCAAGTGACTGTTAATCACTGGGTCGATGGTTCGAATCCGTCTCGGGGAGCCAGTTTAAAACCTCTATAAATAAGTCTTTCCAGACTATCTTAAGATATTTCATCAAGATAGACGATAATCTTGCCACTAAAAATATGTAAAAATTTAGATATTCCACTTCCTTGAATAAAGTTTTTAGATTTTTGGACTTAGGTAAGCGGAGATGTGAAATTTATTATGCGAAAAAGCACATATAAAATAAAAAAACCTGCCGGAAGTAGTTGGTAACCGGCAGGTTAGGAGGACATTACATCGAGGAGTTAAGATGAAAACATAAAACCTCTTCCATTTTAATTATAAAACATAAAATTCAAAAAATCAATTTTTTTTAGAATTTTTTTAAAAAATTACGCCGTCTTAAACATCCTTACCATATTTGACAAATCCAAAGCCATTCTCCCAAGTTCTTCCGAAGAGGCTATGACCTGCCTGGAACCGGCCTGCGCGTTGTCCTGTGCTTTAATTATTTCTTCGGATGAAAGAGATATCTCTTCGCTAACCTGCGACTGCTCCTCAGAAGCGGTGGCAATCTGCGTTATCATCTCTTTTAGTTTGAGCATTAAAGAATTTATGTTGGATATAGCTTCGGCGGATTTTCCGGCAATCTCGGCTCCCTTGGAGACTTCCTCTTTTCCTTTCTGCATAGAGGTAACCGCATCCTGAGTGTTTCTTTGTATGCTAAGTATCATAGCCTCTATCTCTTTTGTAGCTTTTGTGGTTCTTTCGGCCAGCTTTCTTACCTCGTCGGCTACTACGGCAAAACCTCTTCCCTGTTCTCCGGCTCTGGCGGCTTCTATGGCGGCGTTTAAGGCTAGAAGATTAGTCTGGTCGGCTATGTCGTTAATTACGCCTATGATTTCGCCTATTTTTTCGGAAGAAGAACCTAGTTCGGTAATAGTGGCGGAAACGGCGGATACGGTTTTTTCAATGTTTTTCATCTCTCTCGCCACGTCCTGAACCGACTTAGTGCCGTAATCGACGACCTTTTCCGTTTCCTGAGCTTTCTGGGCGGAAGAGGAAGAGTTCTTTGCTACTTCTATTATTGCTATAGACATCTGTTTAATGGATTCTATTATGCGGGACGCTTTTTCCCTCATCTGTTCTATGGTCTTTTCGAACTCTCTCGAAGAGGAATTAAGCTGTTCGGACTGCGAGCTTAAGGAGTTGGAAGTGTTGACGATGCCTTTTACGTTGCCGGATAAAGAATCTACCAAGCTGTTGACCTGTTCTATAAGGATGCCTATTTCGCTTTCTTTATGGACGCCGGATATTTTGATTTTTGAGGTAAGGTCGCCCTTGGCGATCTGCTTGATTTTTTCGTCCACCAAGTTTAAGACCTTTATGACGGAATTTTTAAAATATAAAATTACTATCAGCGCTCCTATTAAAAATACGATAGGGAATGCTATGAATATATAATCCAGCAATTTTACCTTTTTATAATAAGATTTATTTACGATGACGCTAATCTGGGAAATTTGGGAAACCATAGGATCAAGCTGGCTGTCGAAATATTTGGTGCTCATAGCGCCGCCAAGAAGAAGAGGGTATTTTAGCAGTCTTCCCACTATGGGACGGAATATATAAAATTTATTTTTAAGGCTTTTTAACAGCAATGCGGTTTTTTGCGACGAAAATTCGTTAAGTTTCGACTTTGGCTCGCCGAAGACGACTGCCGATTTAACTTTTGCAAATCCAACGGTGTATCCGGTAAGAGCGTTGCTTACGTTTCGATATATAGGTTTTGACGCGGCAACTAATTTTAGAATCTTTGCGTCGTAAGATTTTTCAATCCGCGCTTTTGCTTTTTTAGATTTTACCGCATTCATTTTGAGCATTTTTATGCGGGATAAAAAAATAATCTGCAGGAGATTTCCTTTAAAGGTTTTAATTCCCGTCGAAGTGCCGGAAATAACGCCGGAGTTTATCATTTCGTTTTTTAAACCGTTTGAAAAATAAATTAAAAACAGGTTTACTATCAAGATAAAAATAAAACCGGCGGCAGCGATGAAATAAAGCTTGGATTTTAAAGTTTTAAGCATAAATCTTCTCCTCCCTAAGACATTATATATATTGCAATAGTTATATAAATTTTTATTATTTATTCATATAATCGGCATTATATAAAAAAACTATAACGATTAACCTTAAATAAAATTGGATTTAGAAAAAGACGTCAGATTAATTTTATGTAAAATCTTTTATCGTTAATTGTTTCTTTTCGTATACGCAAAATAAAATCTTAAAGCCGTTGTTAAAAAATATTATTTTTGTTATAATTTTTTAAACAAAATTATATATTAACTATCGCAAATAAGTAAAGGAGAAAAAATTATGCCTTTCGTATCGGTTAAGATGCTTGAAGGAAGAACTAAAGAGCAGAAAAAAAAATTAATTAAGTCTATAACCAAAAGCGTTTCCGAAAGTTTAAGCATAGACGAAAGTAACGTATGGGTAGTAGTCGAAGAGTTTCCTTCGGACGAGTGGGGACTCGGCGGGGAACTGGCCTGCGATAAGATAAAGGCGCGAAAGGAAAAGGAAGAGAATAAATGAAACCGAGAGTCTGCCTGTCGATAGGCAATACGGTATTAAAAGAAGCATACGGCGCTATAGACTACGCTAAAAGCAAAGACGTCGAATTTATCGAACTGAGGTTTGATATGATTGCCGAAACGGCACGATTAAACCGCATGAACGGTAAAAGCGGAGATAATTCATACGCAGGTTCAGCCGGCGGCAATTTTGACGAAGAAAGCATTCTTTCCGAAATTAAAAAAATAATTTTATATGCCAAGGATAAAGGAATTAAAACTATAGGAACAAACAGGGACGCTTTTTACGGTTCAAACAGATGCGTTTCGTTTTTGGAAAAGCAAAAATTTGTAAAACGGCATGCCGATGCAGAAACAGAAGAGAACGGCGGCAAACGCAGTCTTAATAAAGCTGACGTCGTGGATACTGCGGCGGCTGAAACAGAACCGGAACCGCAAAGAATTAAATTTTTAAAGTCTGTTATAGAAGCAGGCATTGATATATGCGATATAGAACTGGATATTTTAGAGCGGAAGGCCATAAAATATTTTGTAAAATTCGCTCATTTAAAAAAAACGCAGGTTATTTTATCAATTCATGATTTTAACGGACGCATAGAACTGCTCGATGCGGTCAGATATTATTTGGATTCAAGCTATTTTAAAGCCGACTATTTTAAACTTTCCGATATGGCAATATCGGATGAAGACGTTTTGGCGGTTTCGGAAAAAAATATAAAGATACGATCCATAAAATCGACCGACGAAAAAGTTTTTCCCGAATTTATAATTTTCGGAATGGGCAAAAAAGGGGCGGTTACCAGAGCATCTTCTTTGATTAACGGGTCATATCTCGCATACTGTTCTTCTCCTTTCGGAATTACCGCACCCGGGCAAATCGAGCCGGACGATTTGTATGAAACTGTAAGATTTTTAAGCAAGACGGCGCAATGACATTAATATAAAAAAGTATAATATTTTTATTATGGCTATTTATAATTACAGGGCAAAAGACAGGCGCGGAGAATTCGTAACCGGCAAAATAGAATCTTCTACCGCAGTTTTAGCAGAAAAGCAGATAGAGGATTTAAAACTCATTCCTATATCCATAGAAGAAACTTCGAGCTTTTATCTGAAAGATTTTTTTCCTGCATTTTACAGCGTTACAAAAAAAGACGTAGTAGTTTTTTCAAGACAGCTTGCAGTTCTTTACCAGTCGGGCGTGTCTATAAGCAAAAGCCTTGAATTGTTAATAGAATTTACGAGAAACAGAAAGTTTAGAGAAGTGCTTTTGAAGATTAAGTTTGACGTAGAAAACGGAATGACTTTATCTAAGAGTTTAGCTAAACATCCCAAAATTTTTTCCGAAATTTACGTCAATATGGTTGAGATTGGAGAATCGAGCGGTCTTTTATACGACACGCTGGTAAAACTTGCTCTTTTAACGGAAAAAGAAATAACCGTTAAAGCTAAAGTTAAAAGAGCGGTGTTTTATCCAAAGATAGTCGTTTCCTTAATCGTAATAGCGTTAGTAATTTTTTTAGGTTTTATTATGCCCAGCTTTACGTCTTTTTATAATAAATTTAACGTAAAACTTCCTATAGAAACCAAAGTTCTCGTAAGTTTATCCAATTTTTTCGTAAACGAATGGCTGTCGTTATTTCTTGGTGCGGTTATATTTATCGCAGGCGCGGCGATTTATTTAAATTCCTCTTACGGAAAACCTTTGTGGGATAAATGCAAACTAAAGATGCCGATATTCGGGACTATTTTTTATAAATCGGCAATGAGCAGATTCGTTAGAATATTTGGAATTTTATATAAAAGCGGACTTCCGGTAAATAAAGTTTTTGAATTAGTAAAAAACGAAACCGGCAACAAATTTATTTTAAAAAAAATAGACGATATTCAATCCGACGTTTCAAAAGGTAAATCCATAACGGAGAGTTTTAAAAATTCCGAAATATTTTCCGGCATAATTATTCAGATGTTAGGCATAGGAGAAGAAACTGGGCAGGTAGACGAAATGCTTGCCAGGGTAGCAGACTATTTCGACGAAGAGTTAGACCACCGCATAAGCATGTTGCATGCCAGTATAGAACCGATACTGCTTACCATAATTTTCGGCACCGTTTTATTTATTATCCTTGCTATATACCTCCCAGCCTTCGACGTTGTAAATTTTGCAAAAAAAGGTTGATATTTAATATGCAAAAATGATAATATTATTATATATTGATATTCATATATATGATA
>SHMQ01000031.1 GCA_008534395.1 Candidatus Acidulodesulfobacterium acidiphilum | reverse complement strand
CCGTTTTATTTATTATCCTTGCTATATACCTCCCAGCCTTCGACGTTGTAAATTTTGCAAAAAAAGGTTGATATTTAATATGCAAAAATGATAATATTATTATATATTGATATTCATATATATGATATTATATATTATTAATGCGCAAAAAATAATCAATATAAATATTATACCCTAATCTCGATTTAGAAACTGTTTTAAGTATTCCAGTTATAATTAATTCTGGATGAGCCGTAGGTATTTAGACGGCTTATCCAGAATATAAAATCCTAAATCGGGATTTGGCTTATAAATTTCGGAATTGCGAAAATAAGATATTAAAAGGGAGCAGTCGATGAGAAAAAAAAGAATATTTTACGGTATTTTAATTACAACTTTTATAACGTCGCTTTTATCATTATCGTTAAGCGGATGTTCGGAAAAATCGGTTTATAAAGAAAAAACCGAAAATAAAATATCGGTCGCCGCATACAAGACTAAATATATTTCGATGCCTAATTTTCTTAAATCTCCGGGTAATACCGATTCTTTAAACAATACGGTTATTTCCGCGCATATAATGGGTTACGTGATTATGGACGACGTTCATCAGGGTCAGCCGGTTAACAGGGGAGAGATTTTATTAAAATTAAGCGCGCCGGAAATCGCTTCAAAATATTATGCCGCTAAAGCCGGATTTGTCAATGCAAAAAAAACTTACGACAGAATTAAAAGATTATATTCAGAAAATTCGGTTTCGCGCCAGACATACGACAATACGCTTATGCAGTATAACGTTGCAAAGGCTGATCTTAACGAAGCAGGAAGTTATTTGAATTATAAAAACATAGATTCGCCTATAAACGGAATTATCGTTAAAAAGAACGTTTCAATGGGCGATCTGGTTGCTCCCGGGCAGATGCTCCTTATGATACAGGGGGTTAAAAATTTGGAATTCAAAACTTCCGTGAACGTTAAATATTACGATAAAATTAAAAACGGCGAGACGGCAAATCTGAAATTTTCGTCTATAAATAAGACTATAAAAGGAAAAATAATATCGGTCGTACGTTCTGCAAATCCTTATTCGCATTCTGTTTTAGTAAGGATATCCATAGCAAAATCTCATATGGACGGGCTTATGCCGGGAATGTACGGGGTAGCTTATTTTAAAATAGGCGCCGAAAAGGCTTTGATAGTTCCTAAAAACGCCGTAGTCAGAAGGTTAGGCATAACAGGGGTATATATCGCCGATAAATCAGGACAGGTTATGTTCCAGCCTATAAAGAAAGGACGGGTTTATAAGAAAAAATTCGTAGTAATTTTAAACGGATTAAATCCAGGAATGACGGTTATAACCGGAAAATTAAATAAAATAGATATCGGCGATTACGTAACTCCAGACTTTTAAACGCATAAAAATTGAAGCGGCAAATAAACCGGCAACCCTGAGATAAAGGCATTAATTTAAAAGGAATAAAAGAAATAAAAGGAGTTTTATAAATAGATGAATAAGAATTTCAGCGCTAAAATTACCGAATATTTTATAGAAAATAAAATCACTTTACTTCTCATATTATTCATAATAGGTTTCGGAATAATAGCGGTTATGTTGACGCCGAGGCAGTATAATCCGCAGATTATTGTTCCAGCCGCCAACGTAATAGTAAGATTTCCCGGAGCAAGCGCAGAGCAGGTTAAAAATTTAGTCACAAAGCCTTTAGAAAGAAAAATGTGGCAGATTCCTGGAGTAAAGCATGTTTATTCTATATCCATGAATTCAGAGTCTATAGTGACCGTGCAGTTTCACGTCAATGCAAGCCGCGATAAAAGCCTCGTCGATATTTATAATAAAGTCTTTTCAAACTTAGATGAAATTCCAAAAGGAGTTATGCGTCCGCTTATAAAGCCTATCGACGTAAATCATGTTCCTATTCTTAATATTACGCTATGGAGCAAAAAATACGATGCGGGATATCTGACGACCATAGCAGGCAGAATATTGGATAAATTAGACTCCGTCGAGGGAACGGGCGTAACCTCTTTAAACGGAGCTAGATATAAACAGCTGAACGTTTATCTTAATCCAGTAAAAATGGCCGCATATAACGTTTCTCCGCTTATGATAGCGCAGGAGCTTAAAAATACGAACGTTAATATGCCGGCAGGTTTTTTAAGAAACGACAATAAAAAAACATTTATCACCGCAGGCGGATATTTTCACCGCGCAAGGTCTGTTAAAAATTTTATAATATCGGTTTATAACGGCAGGCCGGTTTATTTAAAAGACGTAGCAAAGGTTAAATCTTCATATAAACCTTTAAATTTTTTATCCGAAATAGGATTCGGCGGTTATTACAGGAAAATTAACGCAAACGACAGAATAATAAAAGACGCTAAAGGCGTTTATCCGGCGGTTACTATCGCAATAGCTAAAAGAAGGGGCAAAAATGCGGTTACCGTCGTCGATAACGTTCTTGCAAAGTTTCACAAAATAGCCGAAACAAGCCTGCCGGCAGGAGTTCATTATACTATAACGAGAAACGACGGCAAAAAGGCGAATAATGCAGTAAATAAACTGCTGTTTCATCTTATTATAAGCATAATTATCGTAATAGTCCTGCTTCTGCTAATACTGGGCTGGAGAGAAGCTTTTATAGTAGCTTTTACTATTCCGCTTATGCTGTTTTTAACCCTCGGCATTGCATATATATTTCACCAGACGTTGAACAGGATTACGCTTTTTGCCCTTATTCTTTCTTTGGGACTTTTAGTCGATAACGCGATAGTAGTTATAGACAACATAGAGAGAGTTTTTTCTCGTGAAAGAAACGTCCTTCCGACTTATGCCGTGGACGCTGTAAATGAAATAGGAAATCCTAATTTTTTTGCAACTCTTGCAGTTATAGCTTCTTTTATTCCCATGCTTTTCGTAACAGGAATGATGGGTCCTTATATGAGGCCTATTCCTTTTAACGTACCTATTGCAATGCTGGTTTCTTTATTTGTAGCCCTTACGATAGTTCCATGGTTCTATCTTAAGCTGATGGCAAACGAAAAGGGAATGGCTCTTTTAAGGAAAAAAGAATTAAAAGAAGAAGGGAAAGACGTTAATTCCGGATTATATGCAAGAATATTAAAACCCCTGCTGTCGAGCAAAAAGAAAAGATATATTTTTATGTCGGTTATAATAATTTTATTTATTTTGGCAATGTCGCTCCCCGTTTTAAAAATTGTTAAATTTAAAATGCTACCGGTAGCAAATACGAATACTTTTTTAATTACGGTCAATAAACGTCCTGGTTCTACGTTTGAATCTACAAATATCGCTACGATGCACATAGTAAATTATTTAAAAAGTATAAAACAGGTAAAAAATTACGTAATTACGGTAGGCACGCCTTCGGTAATAGATTTTTCCGGCCTTTTGAGAGGCGCAAATTTCAGGAATACAAGCTGGTATTCCGAAATAAGGGTTAATTTAATAAATAAAGACAAAAGGAGCACTTCGTCGCATCAGCTTGTGCTTAATATACTTCCCGTAGTTCATAAGATAGGAAAAAAATACGATGCCGACGTAAAAGTACTGGAAAGTCCGCCGGGACCTCCGGTTAAGTCCACTATCGTCGCCGAAATATACGGCAATAATTATAAAAAGCAGGAAAAGCTTTCTAAAATAGTGGAAGCGAGGATGAAAAAAACGAGGGGCGTTACCGACGTAAATTCTTCTTATAAAAAGCGCATCAGAAAGATAATGCTTATCATAAGAAGAAGAAAAGCCGCTCTTATGGGAATAACGACGCAAATGATAGCCCAGTCGGTTTATATTTTGAATAATGGCATGAGCGTCGGAACTATACACAAAAAAGGGCATTTACATCAGGACGATATATTTTTGAGAATGCCGGACGATTTCAGGACGGACGTAAATGCGTTGTCTTCGTTATGGATTTATGCGCCGTATGCAGGTAGATTAGTGCCTTTAAATTCCGTCGTAAAAATAAAACGCGGCTACCTTCATAATATGATATACCAGAGAGATTTAAAATCCGTAGTTTATGTTTACGGAAAAGTAGTCAAGAGAAGCCCTATGTATGCGAACTTAGATCTTTTTCTTCATTTTCTAAAGCACCCTCTGCCGACAGGCTATAGAATCCGCTGGGGAGGCGAATGGCATCTGACGCTTAAAGTTTTTGCCCAGCTCGGCGCGGCTATGGGAATAGCAATTTTGCTTATTTATATATTGCTGGTAGGTTACACCGGTTCTTTTATAATACCTTTAATACTTATGGGAGCTATACCTCTTGAAATGATAGGGATAATGCCGGGTTTCGGTTTAATAGGCGTTTATTTTACGGCAACTTCTATGATAGGCGCTATTGCGCTGTCCGGCATAGTTATAAGAAATTCGCTTCTTCTGCTTGAATTTATCAACGACAGAAAAAAAGAAGGATATAATATAATAGATTCGCTCGTAGCGGCCGGGTCAATGAGGGCAAGACCAATTATTATAACTGCCCTTGCAGTAGTATTCGGTTCGGCTATATTGGTAACGGATCCGGTTTGGAACGGTCTGGCATGGGCGCTTATTTTCGGAATGATTGCTTCCACTACGCTTACGCTTATCGTTATTCCCGTGCTCTATTATATGATAGAAGGGAGAAGGTGGCATAAAGAAGATATTCACGATAATCTGTAAAATATTAAATTTTTGAAATATATGTAAAATTAAATTAAATATTATTTTAAAACATCGAGGTTATTATTATGCCTATACAATTTAATTGCGCTAACAGCTGTATTGCAGAGATAGATTTGGATTTAGGCGGTAAAAATTCATTTAATATCGCCGAAATAAACGAACTTATAAAAATATTAGAATCTAATTTAGAAAAAGAAATAGATTTAAAGGCTATTGTGATTAAAAGTGCTAACCCCGATTATTTTGCTACCGGACCGGAAATTAAAGAAATAGCGGGATTAGACAGGGAAGGCGCAAGATATTACGTGACTCTTCTTAACGTATTGACTAAACATATTTACGAGTCGGCAGTGCCCGTCATATGCATTATAAACGGCGCCGTTAGCGGTATAGGACTCGATATAGTTTCTTCGTGCGATTTCAGGCTTGCAGGGGAAAAAGCTTCTTTTGCGGATTTGTCTTCTAAATACGGCATATTGTATCCATCCCATATTATTTTAAGGCTGTCTTTTTTGATAGGAGTGCAGAAAACTAAAGAAATTTTGTTAAGTTCTAAAATATATTCGGCAGACGATATGTTCAGGTTTAATTTTATATCCGATTATTTTAGCGAGGAAAATTTTGAAAAAGGCGTTAACGGATTTATAGAAAATTTCAGGAACCTTTCCGTTGATTCTTTGAGGCTTAAGAAAAAATTATTTATAGATTTATGGAAAAACTATTTAAAAAACAACCATCTTCCGGCCGAAGAAATTTTTTCGGAAATTTTAAAAGAAGGTAAAGATTGGAAAAAAACGGTAAAAGATTTTTACGGCGATTCTTTGTAAAAATACTATCAAAGCGTCAGAAAAAGGTGTCAGATTTTATTTTAAGCATACGAAAAGAAACAATTAACGATAAAAGATGTTGCGTAAAATTAATCTGACACCTTTTTCTGTATATAAGAGGGTTTTTGTTGTTTTATTGCAGGATTAAAGGTATACTTGAGAATAATAGAAAATTGTAGTATTATATATTTAATTAAATTAAACGCAATTTATTTAAATTAAAATTAAGGAGGAATTTATTATGCCGTCCAAGATTAACGGATGCGATATTCCGGAGGATTTATACTACAGCGTAGAAAAACACGTTTGGGGGAAATTAGGCGACGACGGAATAGTGACCGTCGGAATGACGAGCGTAGCTCAAAGCTTAGCCGGTAAACTTTTATACCTTACTCCTAAAAAAGTCGGCCAAAAGATAGCACAGCTTAAGTCGGTCGCAACGGTAGAAAGCGGAAAATACGTCGGGCCCGTCCCCGCTCCGTTTTCAGGAGAAATAACGGAAATAAACGATGAGGCGGTTAAAACCGTATCCTTAATAAATTCCGACCCTTACGGCAAAGGATGGGTATGCAAGATTAAAGCCGACAACATAGAAGCAGACAAAAAAAATCTGCTTACCGGAAAAGAAGCGGTAGAAGCATACAAGAAAAAAATTGAAGCCGACGGAATTAAATGCGAATAAAATAAATTTGTAAAAAAATTGGAGTATATAAATGTCTATTTTTAACGAATGTAATTTACCGGATGATCTCTATTACGATATTGAGAATCAGGTTTGGGGTCGAAAAAACAATGACGGAACTTTTACTTTCGGAATGACGGATCCTGCGCAGTCTTTGGCGGGTAAGATTCTTTACGCAGACGTTAAGGCAGTCGGAAAAATTATCAAAAAAGGAAAAAGCGCCGCTACCATAGAAAGCGGAAAATACGTAGGTCCTTTTCCTATGCCTTTTGCCGGCGAAATAACAGAGGTAAATAAGGAGCTCGAAAACGATTCTCATATTATAAATGTTGATCCGTACGGAAAAGGATGGATAGTAAAGTTAAAACCTCTTCCGGAGTCCGTTTCCGACTTAAACTCTCTTCCTTTCGGCGAAGAAGCCGTTAAAGCCTATGTTAAAAAGCTTGAAAAGGAAGATATAATCTGCAAAAAGAGATAAGTATGAGTTTTTATGAATATAACGAAAATATTGACGAAGAATACGCAAAAGGTTTTGAAATAAGAAAAATATATTTCGATTCGGAAATAAATTTTTATGCCCCAAGTATAAAATCTTACGAAACGGAAGATTTTAAAAATACAAAATCGGACTCTTTTCCTCCTTTTTCGATTACGGGAGGTTCGTGTTCTTTAAAATGCGAACACTGCAATGCGGAAATTTTAAAATCTATGGCTCCTGCATTAACTCCGGACGAACTGTTTGCAAGAGCTAATGCTATTTATAAGTCGGGGGGATTGGGTTTTCTCCTTAGCGGCGGTTCTAACAGCAGGGGTATAGTTGATATTCTTCCTTATATAAAAACCGTTAAAAAGATAAAATCCGAGTTAAATCTCAAAGTAATAGTGCATTGCGGACTAATCACCGAAGAGATAGCCGACGGACTTTTGGAAGCCGGAGTTGATTCCGCCATGCTCGATATTATCGGCGAAGAAGATACGATACGTAAAATTTACCATCTTAATGCAGAAGTTAAAGACTACGAAAATTCTTTAAAATATTTATCCGACAGGAAAATTCCATGTTCGCCACACGTAGTAATAGGGCTTAAACACGGCATAATAGCAGGAGAATTTAATGCGATAGATATTATATCTAATTACGATATATCGTCGCTTGTACTTGTAGGTTTTATGCCTATGCAAAATACGAAAATGGAAAACATAGTCCCGCCGGCCGCAGAAGAAATAGGAGAGGTTTTTTTATATGCGCGGAAAAAATTCATTAAAACTCCTATTCTTTTAGGATGCGAAAGGCCTTACGGATTGAGCAAGTTTAAAATAGAAGAACTTGCCGTAAAAGCCGGTTTAAACGGCATAGCTTATCCCTCGGAAGGAATAATTCCTTTCAGCGTAAACTTAGGTTTAAAACCTAAGTTTTCAGAGGTCTGCTGTTCTTTAATTTTTTCGGAATCGGCTTTGCCTGTAATAAAAACCGGTAATTAGATATTAATATGCAAGCATATAAAATATAAAGAAAAAGGCATCAGATTTTATTTCTCGCATTCGAAAAGAAACAATTAAATATAAAAAGATTTTACGTAAAATTAATCTGATATCTTTTTATAGGTATATCAAATCATTTACCGCATATGTTTAGAGTTATAGACACGGGCTTAAAAGATTTTTCTTACAATATATGCATGGATAAAGCCCTGATAGAATTAAGAAAAGAAGGGTTAATAGAAGACACTTTCCGTTTTTTAAGATTCGAACCCTGCGTTTTGACCGGTTATCATCAATCCGTATTCAGCGAAATAAGATTAGATTACTGCAAAGAAAAAAACATAGCAGTCGGCAGAAGGATTACCGGAGGCGGGGCTATATATTTCGACGAAACCCAGCTTGGATGGGAACTTGTTTTTTCGGCTAAAAGCATCAAAATTAAAAATTTAGATGCTTTAACCGAAAATATATGTACTGCTTTTTCTAAAGGAATGAAAAAGCTTGGTATAAATGCGGAATTCAGACCGAGAAACGATATAGAAGTCGAAGGGCGCAAAATATCCGGAACGGGCGGAACTTACGAGTCTTCTGTTTATTTTTTTCAGGGAACGCTTCTCTTGGATTTTAATCCTGAAAATATGGTAAAATCCTTAAAAATACCCATAGAAAAACTGACGGCTAAAAATTTTGATTCTATTTTATCAAGGGTAATTTCCGTCAAAAATATTTTAGGGTATATACCGGATTTAGATACTATAAAATCTGCCGTCCTAGAAGGCTTCAAGGAACATTTAAATTTAGATTTTTATGAATCTGCAATTTCTAAGAAAGAAGAAGATTTTTTAAATGAAAACCGCTCTTTCTATTCGTCCGAAGAATGGATTTATTCAAAAGATTTCGACCCCGCGGAAACAAAAATAATTTCCGAAATATATAAATGCGGAGGAGGAATTTTTAAAACCTTCGCAAAGGTGGACGAAAAAAGAAATTTATTAAAATATATATATTTTACTGGTGATTTTTTCGTTTCGCCGGCAAGGACGGTTAATGATTTAGAAAGCTGTCTTAAAGACGTTCCTCTTAATGAAGCGATATTTAAAATAGACGATTATTTTGAAAAATTTAAGCCTGAATTTCGCAACGTAAAGAAAGAAGATTTTTTCAATATAATAGTTCAAATAATAAATAAAGTTCAATTTCTTAAAAACGCCGGACTAAAAGAAGAAGATTTATCTAGATTTACATTCGTAAACGGAATGAATGCGGAAGATATTTCTTCTGCGGAATATATTTTGCTCCCATATTGCGCAAAAAAACCGGACTGCGAGTTTCGAAACAAGGATAAATGTATTGCATGCGGCGAATGCGAAACCGGCATTGCTTATAAATTTGCGGAAAAATACGGAATTATTCCAAAAACCGTTATAAGTTACGAAAATTTAGTAGAAACTTTAAAAGAGTTGAAAATAAAAGGTATTAAATCTTATATCGGTTTCTGTTGCAAAGAATTTTATATAAAAAGAAACGAAGCGTTTAAAAACAGCGGTATAAAAGCTCTGTTGATCGATATTTCTTCTCCGTTATGCTATAAGTATAAAAAAGAAAGAGATGCTTACGAAGGCAAGTTTAATGGAGAAACTACGCTCGGCGCGCGCGTTTTATTTAAAATTTTTAACGGGCGGCAGATAACTGCGGATAATGCAATAAAATAATTCGTTATTGCAATAAAAAAGAAAACGGAGGAAGTAAAAATATGAACGGAATAACCGGATATACGGCGGAAGAGGCGGCAAAAAATTTGGATTTTAACTGCGGATGTAGTGAAAATAAAGAAAATACCGACATTATAGGAAGTTCTCCTGAATATTTAAAGGTGAGTTTGGCGGCGGCTATGACTATGGATTTCGTACCGGGTATTTTTTACCGCAATGCCTGCCTCCATTGCATAAACGTTCTTTTGACTTACGAAGAAGGCTGCAGGGCAAATTGCGCTTACTGCGGACTTCAAAAATCGAGAGAAGGAGGATATAACGATAAGAGTTTTATAAGGGTAGATTGGCCGGCGTTTAAAACAGACGACATAATAGAATCGACTTTAAAAAAGAAAAAAATAGTGGATAGGATTTGTATTTCCATGATAACGCACGAAAAGGCAAAAGACGACACTTTTACTATTTTAAGAAGATTTTCGGGCGAACTGCACTGTCCCGTTTCTATACTTATGACCCCGACTATATTAAAACACGGAGATATAGACAGATTTAAAGAATACGGAGCGGATATGGTTACCGTGGCGTTAGATGCCGCGACGCCGGAGTTGTTCGACGAGTACAGGGGCAGAGGCGTCGGAGGTCCTCACAGATGGGAGAAATATAACGATATACTGAAATATTCGGTTTCCGTTTTCGGCAAAAATAAAGTCGGATGCCACCTTGTCGTAGGACTTGGAGAAACGGAGAAAGAAATGGCGGAAAGAATACAGTCGGTAAGAGATAAAGGCGCAAGGTCGCATCTTTTTTCTTTTTATCAAGAAAAGGGTTCTAAATTAGAAAACCACCCTCAATGTCCCGCAGGCCAGTATAGAAGAATTCAGGTCGCAAGACATATAATCGACTACGATTTGGGAAGAGCAGACGATATGAAATTTGACGAAAGCGGAAAAATAATAGATTTCGGAATACCGTTTAAAAACATAGCGGAAATAGTAGAAAGAGGCGCAGCTTTCCAGACTACCGGCTGTCCAGGCAGAACCGAAATTTCCGCCTGCAACAGGCCTTTCGGCGACTCTTCTCCAAAAAATATAAGAAGTTTTCCTTTTGAGCTTAACGCCGTCGACGTAAACAGGGTAAGAAAGGAATTGCTGGAATACTAAAGGCGAATAAGGAGAAAAAGAATTGAACGAAGCAGAATTAGTCAACGTCAAAGTTAAGCATTTAAATAATTTGCAAAATCAGATAATTACGGAAAAACATACGATAATCACGGACGAGCCGGAGGCTTCGGGTGGCGACGAACTTGCGATTAATCCAATAGAGCTTGTGCTTGGAGGGGAAGGTTCGTGTACTATTTCCGTACTTATGATGTTTGCAAAAAGAATGAAGTACGACCTGCAGGGCGTAGAGATAAATCTTACGCACAAAAGGGTCAGAGTAGAAGAACTAAAAGAATCGGGGGTTGAAATAGACGATGAAAGGGGTTATGTTCATAAAATTGAAAAAAAGATAAAATTTATAGGAAATTTAGACGACGACCAGATAGAAGAGCTTCAGAGGGTTTCACAAAGATGCCCCGTACACACCATGATAGAAAAAAGAACCTATTTTGAAATTTCGTTCGATAATTCTGAAAAAGCATAATTAAAAATTTGGTTGAAATTTTTTGAAATAATTTATAAAATTTATACAGATACATTTTAATGTTTAAACTTATTGTATAATATTAAATCATTAAATAAAGCGAAGGAGATTTTGTTATGGCGGTTACCGGCATTACTTCTACGCCTGCCAGTACAATAGATACTAATTATCAGCAGATTATTCAGAACGCTCCGCCAATAAAAATAAAACTGCCTAATGCTCCGCCCTCGGTTACTGTTCAGGAGTCAAACGGCAATATAAATATTCACGTTTGACGGATAACTTTTAGTAATTTTATAAATTGGATAAAATCAGCTCTTCTTTCCTCGATAAATTAATTAAAACCGTAAGAAGTTTTAACCTTCTCGCTTGGGGAGAAAGGGTCGTGGTTGCGGTAAGCGGCGGGGTGGATTCGTCCGTTCTGCTTTTTTCGCTTTATGAATTAAGGCATTATTTAGGAATATCCATCGCCTGCGCTTCATTCGACCATAAAATAAGGCCGGATTCAGGACAAGACGTAATATTCATAAAAGATTTATGTAAAAATCTTTCCATACCTTTTTATTTCGGAAGCGGCGACGTAAAATTATACGCAAAAGAAAATAAATTAAATCTTGAAGAAACTGCGAGAATTTTGCGGTATAATTTTTTATTAAAAACGGCGCGCGATTTTAATGCCCCAAAAATTGCGGTTGCCCACCATTCAGACGATTTTGCGGAAAACGTAATTATGAGGCTTATTACAGGAGCAGGAGCAGGAGCTATATCCGGTTTTCAAGCCAAATACGGACAGGTAATAAGGCCGCTTATAAACCATTCAAAATCCGAGATAATAGAATTTGCCGATAAAAATTCGATAAAATTTACCGAAGATTTCACCAACAAAGATACGAAAATTTTAAGAAATTTCGTCAGATTAAATATTCTGCCGTCTTTTAAATCCGTTAATCCTTCATTTTTAAATACGGTTAGAAATACGGCTGAAATATTAAAAAAAGACGATGATTTTATCGAAAAAATCTCGTTTAAAATTTTTAAAGAAATAGCCGAACCTGTAAATAACGGAAAAATTTATTTTAAAAAAAAAGATTTATTAAAATTAGACGACCCTGTACTATATAGGATATTAAAGCTTTCAATTTTAGAAATATATAAATATAATCCGAAAGATGAATACAGTTTTTTCATTAAAAAACCAATAATTTACTATAATAATTTTAAAGCATTTATTGAACTTATAAAATCCGGAAAACCTAACGCTTTTTTTTATATAGGCAAATTTATAGAAGTGGGAAACGAGTACGATAATATTTTTATCGGATATACTGCATCCGAAGGCTCGTTTAGTTTTAAATCCGTCAAATTTAATTTAGCCGAATCTATCGAAAATAAAGAATCCAACGCCGCTTCTCGCTATAATAAATACGAATATTTAATAGAAAAAATACCGCCGTCTTTAATAACAAGTTTAAAAATTAAAATTAAAGAAATAAATAAGACTTTTTCTATTGAAAGCGTTAATGAGTCCGACAGTGCCGAAATAATAAATAAAATAACTAAAAAAGAATTGAATTTTAAACCTGAGTCGGTTTATTTCGATTACGATAAAATAAGGTTTCCTATAACGATAAGAAATTTCATAGAAGGCGACAGATTTGTTCCGCTAGGTATGAAAGACGCCAAAAAATTGAAGGAATATTTTATAGACAAAAAAGTTCCTATTAAAGTAAGAAGAATAATCCCGATAATTTTGTTCGGCGGTAAAATAGCATGGGTTTCTTTAAACGAGATATGCGATTGTATTAAAATAACCGAATTTACAAAAAACGTCGGAATTATGCGTATAGAGTAAAAGCGGATTTAATTTGGGACAGGAAAAAGGTGTCAGATTTTATTTTACGCAACATCTTTTATCGTTCATTGTTTCTTTTCGAATGCGTAAAATAAAATCTGACACCTTTTTCTACAAATAGTTATTGAAAAAAATATATAAATATGACATATTTAATATATGACTATATTAATAAAATTAAAATTTAAGACAAAAACCTTAAGGGGGTTAATATAATTTGAATTCGAGAATAAAAAATCTTTTGTTGTGGGTATTTATAATTTTTTTGATGATTTTTATCTTTACAATGTTTAATCACCATCCTCCAAAAATTAAAAAAATAATTTTTTCGGTTTTAATAAAAAACATAAAGTCCGGAAACGTTAAGAGCGTTACGTTAGAATCTCACGATATAATAGGCGTTTTTAAGAACGGAAAGAAATTTAAGGCTTATGCGCCTACTTATCCGGGTTTAGTACCTCTTTTAGAAAAACATAACGTTGCCATAGATGCAAAACCTAAACCAGGTTCGCCGTGGTATTTGAGTTTTCTTATAGACTGGCTGCCTATGATAATAATCCTGTTCGCATTCTGGTATTTTTTCTGGAGGCAGATGCAGGGAGGAGCTGGAAAGGCTATGTCTTTTGGAAAATCTAAAGCAAAATTACTGAACGACGGCACTAACAAGGTTACCTTTAAAGACGTGGCAGGAATAGAAGAATCGAAACAGGAACTTGAAGAAATAGTCGATTTCTTAAAAGACCCTAAAAAGTTTACTAAACTCGGCGGTAAAATACCGCACGGCGTACTTTTGGTAGGTCCTCCCGGAACGGGTAAAACTCTTCTGGCAAAAGCTATAGCCGGAGAGGCGGGCGTTCCTTTCTTTAGCATAAGCGGCTCGGATTTTGTCGAAATGTTCGTCGGCGTTGGAGCATCGAGGGTAAGAGACCTTTTTGCCCAGGGAAAGAAAAGCGCACCTTGTATAATTTTCATAGATGAAATAGACGCCGTCGGAAGACACAGAGGGGCAGGTTTAGGCGGCGGACACGATGAACGGGAGCAGACTCTTAATCAACTTCTCGTGGAAATGGACGGTTTCGAGCCGAACGAAGGGGTTATTTTAATTGCCGCAACAAACAGGCCGGATGTTTTAGATCCCGCCCTTTTAAGGCCTGGAAGGTTCGACAGACAGGTAGTAGTTCCAAAGCCCGATATAAAAGGCAGAGAAGAAATATTAAAAGTGCATATTAAAGACATTCCCATAAGTCAGGACGTAAATTTAAAAGTTATAGCGAGGGGAACTCCAGGATTTTCCGGTGCAGATCTTGCCAATATGATTAACGAAGCCGCCCTTTTAGCCGCAAGAAAAAACGAAACTTCCGTCAGCATGTTGGATCTTGAAGAAGCTAAAGACAAGGTTATGATGGGAACGGAAAGAAGGAGTATGGTAATTACGGAAAAAGAAAAGAAAATTACGGCCTATCATGAAGCAGGACATACCCTTGTGGCAAAACTGCTGCCGGATACCGATCCTATTCACAAGGTTACTATAATTCCGAGAGGCATGGCTATGGGGCTTACGCAGCAACTGCCTATAGACGAAAAACATAATTACGATAAAGAATATCTGCTAAACGAAATAGCTATATTGCTTGGCGGCAGAACGGCAGAAGAGATAATATTCAACCAGATGAGCACCGGAGCCTCAAACGATATAGAAAGAGCTACCGATATCGCAAGAAAGATGATTTGCGAATGGGGTATGAGCGAAAAACTTGGCCCTATGACTTTCGGCAAAAAGGAGGAGCAGATATTTCTTGGCAGGGAATTTGCTCAGCACAAGGATTATTCCGAATCTACGGCAGTCTCTATAGACCAGGAAGTTAAAGAAATTATTACTTCGAACCATGAAAGGGCAAGACAAATATTAACGGAAAACATAGATATCCTTAAAGATATTT
>SHMQ01000030.1 GCA_008534395.1 Candidatus Acidulodesulfobacterium acidiphilum | reverse complement strand
AGAAAAATTTTATTGAAAAAAATGTATAATATATTATCATATATATGATAATATGAAAACTATTAATTTTCAAATAATAACGAAAGATTTCGATTTTGAAGAACGCTTTGAATATCTTAGCGAAATAGCGGCGGCGGCGGTTGGAAGTTCGGCCGGCGTATTGCAGTTAAGAAATAAAAATATTTCATCACGCAGTCTTTATGATTGCGCAGTTTTTTTAAAAAAAAAATTGGATAATTTAAATAATAGAGGTAAAACCCTCTTTATTATAAACGACAGACCGGATATTGCGCACATTGTCGGCGCAGACGGAGTACATGTAGGACAGGACGATTTTCCAGCTGATAAAATTAAAAAATTTTTTCCGAATTTAATAGTAGGCGTCAGCGCGGAAAACGTAAAACAGGCCGAAGCGGCGGAAAAAGACGGAGCAGATTATATAGGCGCCGGACCGTTATATAAGACGTATTCCAAAAAGGATGCCGGAGACGCAATGGCTAAAGAAACTTTTAACTCCATATGTTCCTCGGTCGATATACCGGTCATTGCAATAGGCGGCATTACGGAAGACAAAATAGAAGAACTTGCGGAATTGGGAGCGGGAGGAGTTGCGGTAATAGGCGCAGTTTCAAATGCAGACGATCCGCTGGCGGCGGCAATAAAATTTAGAAATCATATCGACAAATTTATAAAATTATAGAATAAGAAAATAGAGGCATTATATTTGATTGAATTCAGTCACGTTTATAAAAATTACGATAAAAACTATATTTTAAGAGACTTAAATTTTACCGTAAACAAAGGGGAATTCATTTTTATTACCGGACCTTCCGGAGCAGGTAAAACCACTACCCTCAAAATGCTTATAGCCATGGAAAAGCCGACGCACGGCGCGGTAAAATTTATGGGAACGGAGCTTAACGATATCAAAAAATCCGAGATACCTTTTTTAAGAAGAAAAATAGGATTTGTTTTTCAAGACTTTAAGCTTCTTCCAAAAAGAACGGTATTCCAGAACGTAGCGCTCGGTCTTGAGGTTTCGGGCGTTTTCGGAGACGTTATAACGAAAAACGTTTCTGAACTGCTTAAAGCCGTCGAGCTTTATTCAAAAAAAGATGAGTATCCGTTAAGCCTTTCAGGCGGAGAACAGCAAAGGGTTGCCATTGCAAGAGCGCTGGTGCAGAATCCGCAGGTCCTGCTTGCGGACGAACCTACCGGAAACTTAGACGAAGAAACTTCTAAAATAATAATCGATATAATAAAATCTTTCAACAATAAAGGCACTACGGTAATGCTGGCTACGCACGATAAACATCTAATAGCTAATACGGGCAGGGCAAGGGTAATTGATATCACAAAAGCTTAAATATTTAATAAATTATTTTAAAATTGCGTTCTTAAATATTAAATCTAATATTTCGGGGAATGTTTTCGCTTTTTTAATAATGTCCTTTTCGTTTTTCATAATGCTTTTTTTTCTGTTATGTTATACGAATATTTATAACTACATGAATATTTTTCAAAAAAATAGCGTTATGATTGTTTTTTTGAAAAGCGGGGCAAGCAAAAAAAACAGGCAGAATATAATTAATTTTATAAATAAAATCAACGGAATTAAAAAAATTAAATACTACGGCAAAAAATCTTCGATGGAATTTTTATCGAAAAGATTAAAAAATCTTACATCTGTTTTAAAAAACATAAACCCAAATTATATGCCTTCGTTTATTAAAATCCATTTTAAAAAAAGCGCCGTTAGCGCTATTTTTCTCAGCAATATTTATCTTAGGCTGACTTCCCTTAAAGGAATTAAATTAGTTTACTACAATAAAATGCTCGAAAATAAAATAATACAGTTCATGTTTTTTACTAAAGTCATAGGTCTTATTCTGTTTTTATTCCTCTCAATTCTGTCAGTTTTTATATCGTATAGCGCAATAAAGCTTGTTATATTGCGGAAACAAAACGAAATAGAGATACTCAGACTTATAGGAGCTACCGACGGCTATATAAGAGTACCTATGTTTATAGAAGGCGAAATAGGCGCCGTTTTAGCTTTTTTAGTTTCTATCTCGCTGCTTTACTCAATTTATAAAATATTTATATTTTACGGGTTCGACGCCTTCTTAAATTTTTTCCATATAAAAATAATTTTTTTAAACTCTGCGCAGATTGCCGCCGTCTTTTTAATTGCCTTAATATCGGGCATTGCGGGAACTTATTTGTCTTCTCGGAAATTCTTTTAATATAAATATAAACGGATTAAATGCGCGTTATTTCTTTAAACAGTTTCATATCGACGTATTTTTCTATATTATCGGCAAGAATGTTAAAACTTTCGTTTCTCACGTCTGCATAATCGCGATTATTATTATTCGGCAAGATATATTTATAGTTTTTATTTTTATTGTTTTTGTTTACAAGTTCTTCTAAAAAATCCCTAAATATTTTATCGGCAAACAATCCGTGAACATAAGTTCCTATTTTTCTTCCATCTATAGAGATTAGCGATAAAACTTCGTTTTTATCCGAAAATTCTAAAGCGCATTTACCGTCCGAATTATCGTTGACCTGTTTAAGTAAAAAAGACGAAATGCCTTTACCGCCTTGATGACGGTCAAATTTCACATTCTCTGCGTCTTTTAAAAAACTCCTTCCGTTATGAATCTCGTAACCGTCAAGGAAACTGCCGTTAAAATCATACTTTCCGCTAACGGTTATTTTTTTGTCCGATAATATCGTTTCAAGTCCAAAAAAACCGAAACCGCCGACGGTTTCTAAATTCTCCGAATTTTTACGGGATTCAAGTTTATAAGGATCTTTTATTATGTTTCCCATCATCTGAAAACCGCCGCAAATCCCTAATATAATACCTTTCTTAAATTTTTCGAATCTTTTTATATAATCAAAAATTCCCGATTTTTTAATTTGGTTTAAATCCGAAGCGGTAGTTTTAGTTCCCGGTATTATTATAATATCAAATTCACCGGCTTCGCCAATGGGAACTGCATCGAAAAAAACGGGATGAAACCTTTCGTCAAAAAAAAGAGGGTCGAATTCGTTAAAATTTGAAATATGCTCTAAGCGGACTATTCCTATTTTAATTTTTCCGCCGTTATCAGAGTATATATCGGATCCGCTTAAGTCATTTTTAAGGTTTAAACTGTCTTCCGCCTCTATATGAATATTTTTAATATAAGGAATTACGCCTGCGCATGGTATATTTAAACTTTTTTCTATCTCGTCTATGCCGGGCTTCAGTATTGAAAGATTACCCCTGAACTTATTGATTATAAAACCTTTGACCAATTTTCTCCATTTAGGTTTCAGCAGTTTTACCGTTCCGTATAAAGACGCAAAAACGCCTCCTCTTTCTATATCTGCGATTAAAATTACGGGCATATTATAAATTTCGGCAAAACCCATATTGGCGATATCATACTTATAGAGATTTATTTCAGCCGGACTTCCCGCGCCTTCCGCTATAACCAGTTCGTTGCGTTCCGTTAAAAAATCGAAAGACTGGGATGCTTTTTTTAAAAAAAAACTTTTTTTGGCGTTGTATTCTTCAAAATTCATATTGCCGAAATGTTTTCCGTCCAGAACCAGATGCATTTCGGTGTCGGAAGAAGGCTTTATTAAAATCGGATTAATCTGCCTCAACGGTTTTTTAAAAGCGGCTTGGGACTGTACCGCTTGAGAAACGGCAATTTCGGAACCGTCTTCCGTAATAAAACTGTTAAGCGACATATTCTGGGATTTAAAAGGCGAGCAGTTTACCCCTCTGTTTGCAAAATACCTTAAAAATCCGGCGGTCAGAACGCTCTTGCCGGCGGAGCTAGACGTTCCCTGTATCATAATATATTTAGATTTCATTTTTCTATTAGCAGCCTTTTTAATCTTTTTTTAATGCACGTACTTAATTTTCAGCATGAGAAAAAGGCGTCGGATTTTATTTTCCGCATACTAAACAGTCAATTAAAATCCGACGCCTTTTTCTCAAAACCAGCAAACGCAGACGTAAGTAAGAAAATAAATAAATCTAAAATAAATAAATCTGACACCTTTATTGAGTAAGAAAATAAATAAATCTGACACCTTTATTGACACCTTTATTGACACCTTTATTTTTTTTTTAAATAATTTAGTAATTATTATTTAGTAAGGGTACCCCCCCCCCCCCGACTTGACGGCTTTCAAAAATGCCTCGACTACATTCGGGTCGAATTGCGTTCCGGAATTTTTTTTAATTTCTTCCAGCGCCGTTTCAACCGGAAGAGCTTTTCTGTATGGCCTGTCGGTCGTCATTGCGTCGAAAGTATCCACTACCGCTATAATTCTTGAGGCTATAGGGATATCTTCGCCGGAAAGACCGAATGGATAGCCTTTTCCGTCGTATCTTTCCTGATGGTGAAGAACGTCGTTTGCTATATGGCTTAAAAACTTTATTTTTTTTAGCATATTATAGCCTATTTCCGGATGTTTTTTAATCTCTTCGTATTCTTCGTCCGTAAGTTTGCCCTGCTTGTTTAATATTGAATCTTTTATGCCTATCTTTCCTACGTCGTGCATTGCCGCCGCATATCTTATATTTTTAATTTCGTTATGGCTTAGCCCAAGTTCCTTAGCAACCATAACGCCGTAATCTATAAGCCGGTCGCCGTGAGTTCTCGTATATGTATCTCTTGCTTCTATAGCTTCGGATATAGAGCTTATAGTTTCAAAATGTTCTTCTTCGATATAGTTAAGCGTTTGCGCGTTATAAACCGCTACTGAAATTATGCTTGAAATATTTGCTGTAAAATCGATAGTTTCCATTGAATATTCCGTTTTTATTTTTCCTAAAAGAAAAATAAGACCGAGAAAATCTTTGTCGGTCTTAACGGGAATAGCTATAAAAGTTTTTTTAGAAATATCTTTCAAAAAACAATCGCACGGCGAATTGTTTTCGCTTCCTGAAACGGAATCGTCTTCATAATAATTTATAGTCGGATAATCGGAACTTACGGTTTTTAAACATTTACAATCGTTTAATTTCAACGTATCGTGGCCGGAAAACGAAGCATCCATATTGTAAGCGTTAAATAATTTTAATGAAATATTTTTGAAGAAATCGCAAGCGTTGCATTTTTGAAGTATTTTATTTTCCGGAGGGCATTTTACGAAAGGACAGCTGAAATCCGTGATATTATAACAGTTGATACTCCCGCCGTAATTAGAACATCCCGTCACATTGCAGTTAAAAAATTCATAACAGAATTTATTTACATCTTTATTGTTTTCTTTAAGATATACGAGCGCTGAATCCGTTTTGGTATAATTCATAAGCCTTTTTATAGAGTATTCGATAATACTGGTAAGGTCTAAAGACGAAGAGACTAATTTTGAAATTTCCAACAAATCGGATATTTTGCGGCTTTCATCTTTTTGCCTTAAGTATAAAAGATTTGCGTTTTCGTAAAGGGTCAGGCTGTATATGAAAATACCGCCCAGCATAGCGATAAACTTGGCTATTTTTACTTCTTCTTCCGAAAATTCATATATTTCTTTGCCGTATATATTTAAAGCGCCTAAAACTAACGATCCTGCATAAATAGGAACGCTGAGCATAGACGACATTCCAGTAAACTGTTTTTCAAGTTCATAATATATATCCGATAAATCCGTTTTTAAATTAGAACTGACCAAAGATTCGCCGTTCTCTATAACCGAACCTATTAAACCTTCGCCGAGCAATATTTCTAAATCTTTCTTTATAAATTTTCCGTCCTTGTAGTAATTTACGCAGTTTATTTTTTCGGTATCCTCGTTGAGCATAAAAATAGTGACGATATCGCTCTTTATAAATTTAGAGGCCGTTATCGAAATTTTTTCGTATATTTCTTCTCTGGAATTTTTAGAAATAAGGTCTTTTGAAAGAAAATAAGCAATATCCGGATATTCTACCATAAAGGAATAAAACGTTATTATTGAATATTAATGAATTTAAAATTTGGAAAACTTTTCAATTCTTTGGTTTCTTAAATCTTCCCCTTTGTATTTTTTCAATTCGTTTATATTTTCCAAGACTGCTTTCTTTAAATTTTCGGCGGCAAGTTTAGGGTCCCTGTGCGCGCCGCCGAGAGGTTCCGCTATAATGCCGTCTATGGCCTTGGAGTCGTTAAGCAGGTCTTTTGCGGTTAATTTCAGAGAATTCGCCGCTTCTTCCGTTTTAGAAGTATCTTTGTATAAAATAGAAGCGCATCCTTCAGGCGATATAACCGAATAAACGGAATATTCCATCATTAATACGCTGTTGCCTGTTCCAAAAGCAAGAGCGCCTCCGCTTCCGCCTTCTCCTATAATTACCGATATCACCGGAACGTTAACGTTTAATAATTCGTATATCGTTTCCGCTATAGCCTCGGACTGTCCTCTTTCTTCCGCACCTAAACCGGGATATGCCCCAGGAGTATCTATCAGCGTGACGATAGGAATTTTATACCTGTCGGCAAGCTTAAAAAGTCTTTGCGCTTTTCTGTAGCCTTCAGGATGCGGCATGCCGAAATTTCTGCACATTTTATCTCTAGTGTTCCGCCCTTTCTGGTGTCCGACTATAAGCACCCGCTCATCGTTCATGAAACAGAATCCGCCTATTACCGCTTTGTCGTCCATAAACCGCCTGTCGCCGTGAAGTTCTATAAAATTTTCCGCCGCCGTTTCTATATAATCCATAGCGTATGGTCTCAGCGGATGCCTTGACAACTGGGTAATCTGCCAGTTGTTTATATTTTTAAAAATATCTTTTATAAGTTTTTCTTTTTTTGTTTCAAGGTTTTTAATCTCGTCTTCGACGTCGGCAAATCCTCCAAGATTAAAAGTCTTAAGTTCTTCTATCTTCTGTTCCAGTTCTATGATGGGTTTTTCAAAATCCAAATACTGTAATGCCATGATAATATTTTATATTTTTTTACTTATTATTATTATTTTATTTGTTTGTTAAATGTAACTCTTTTATATTTTTGTTTTTTTTATTATACCATCTATCAAATAATATTCAAGTAATTAAATAACGGATTGGATTTCAATAAAGATTTGTCCACGGCAATATTTTCTCCAAGGGTAATGCTGTATCCCGAAATTTTGAATATTACCTTATCGCTTCCTTTTGCTTCTGAAAAACTTTTTTTAATTTCAAAAAGCATTTTTTTAAATTCGGCGCCGTCAAGCATAACAACATTGTCTTTTATCTCTATAATACAGGCTTCTCCAGCAGGTTTTACCGGCAGTTTAACTTTTACCGCATCAAGCAGTTCTATGCTTTCGCCGACAATTTTAATGCCCAGATCTGCGTCTCCGTTAATTAAAGCAGCGTTTTGCCCTGCGTTTTCCGTTAATGCGTTATCTTCCAGTTTGTATATGCCGTTTTCCGAGGCTTCGATGTCCGATAAATTTTCGTCATCCGCCGCCTGTATTCCTTTGCCGCTTAAGGCGGAAATGTCTAAGCCCGAAAAATCTATTCTCCCCGTAATAATTACCGGCTGATTAGTAGATAACACATCTTCGTATTTTAAAAAACTTTTTGGAAAAAACACGGTTTCTATATTCGAATTATTGTCGTTTAATATAAAAGAAGCCATTTTATCGTTGCTTTTAGTCTTGCGGATTTTAAGCTGATTTATTACTCCCACGACTTTATATGAAGCATCCTGAGGAATTTTTCCTTTTGCTTCTATATATTCCCTTACTATATCGGTTACGGGTTTTATTTTAAGAAGTTTTAATTTTTCTTCATAACCGTCTAAAGGATGCCCCGACAGATAGAAACCGAGCGACTCTTTTTCAAAAGCAAGGATGGATTTTATATCGTCTTTTTCTCCTGCAGCCGTTAAATAGGAATCGTTTTTTCCTGCATCAAAATCTATACCTTCCGATGATGAACCGAATAAATCGGCCTGTCCGGAATCTTCTTTTTCTCTTTTGCGGATAGATTCTTCCATTACCGCTTCAAGATTATCTAGCATCCATTTCCTCGATTCTCCGCCTATATCTAAAGCCCCGCTTTTAATCAAGTTTTCTATCGTCCTCTTATTGACTTTCCTGGTATCTACCCTTGAACAAAAATCTAACAAGTCTCTAAAAGGCTTGTCTGAGCGAGCCTGCAAAATAGAATCTATGGCGGCTTTGCCGACGTTTTTTACGGCTCCCAAGCCTGTCCTTATAGCTAACTTAACCGTACCGCCGGCAAATTCTTTGTTTTTATCTTCACAATTATCCGCGCAAATTCTTTTTTCGACTATAGCAAACCTTTCGGACGATTCGTTAACCGACGGCGGTAATATTTCGCATGCGTTCATTCCCGATTTTGCTTCGTTTATTATCTTAGTCAATTTATCCGCATTTGTCATTTCGCTGGATAAAAGAGCGGCGGTAAAATGCTCTTTATAATTAGCTTTTAAATATGCAGTCATATATGCAATATATGCATAGGCGGTGGAATGTGATTTATTGAAGCCGTATTCTCCGAATTTTACTATAAGGGAAAAAATCTTTTCGGATTTCGACTCTTCTATGCCGTTTGCTTTGCATCCGCTTATGAACTTATCTTTCATCTGATTGATAAGTTCAGTCTGCTTCTTTCCTACGCCCTTTCTTAAAACGTCGGCTTCGCCCATAGAAAATCCGGCAAGATTAGTAGCCACCCTCATTATCTGCTCTTGATATAGCATTACGCCGTAAGTTTCATGGAGAATATCCTTAAGCGACGGATGAATATAATGTATTTTGGCTTTACCGTGCTTAGCCTTGATAAAATCGTCCACCATGCCGCTTCCTAGCGGTCCAGGTCTATACAAAGCTACGAGAGGAATTAAATCTTCAAATGAATTTGGTATCAGCTTTTTTATCAATTCTTTCATACCCGAACTTTCTAACTGAAACACGCCGGTGGTGTCTCCAGCCGCCAGCAGTTTAAACGTAGCCTTATCGTTTAAATCTATATCGTATATATTAAAATCCTTATCTTCGTTAAAGCCGCCGCTTTCCACTTCTTCTTCATGTTCCCTTTGCAGTCTTTGAAGGAATTTAGTTTCGTTAATAAGCTTTATAGCCTCATTCATTACCGTAAGCGTTTTTAATCCCAGAAAGTCGAACTTTATAAATCCAAGTTTTTCTAAATCTGTTCCGGTATACTGAGTAGTAATAACGTCCGTTTCTTTTGTGCCTTTATATAAAGGCATATAACTGTTTATAGGTTCGTTAGATATTACTACGCCGGCGGCATGCGTGCTTGCATGCCTGGCAAGACCTTCCAATCTTTTTGCTATTTCTATTAATTTCTTTACCTTAGGGTTCGTTTCAATTAAATTGCGGAGCTTAGGCTCTTCTTTTATTGCATTTTCTAAAGTAATGCCAAGAGTATTCGGAACTAATTTTGCGATCTTATCGACTTCTGCATACGGCATATTCAAAGCCCTGCCGGTATCCCTGATAACGGCTTTTGCAAGCATGGTACCGAAAGTTATTATCTGCGACACCTTTTCTTCGCCGTATTTATGCGCAACATATTTAATAACTTCGTCTCTTCCGTTTATGCAGAAATCGGAGTCTATATCGGGCATGCTTATTCTTTCGGGATTAAGAAATCTTTCAAACATCAAATCGTATTTTATGGGGTCTATTTCCGTAATTTTAAGACAGTAGGCGGCTAAGCTTCCGGCGGCGGAACCTCTGCCCGGACCGACGGGTATATCATGTTCTTTCGCATATTTTATAAAATCGGAAACTATCAAAAAATATCCCGCAAAATTAGATTTTTTAATAACTTCTATTTCCATGTCTAATCTTGATTCGTATTCTTCCTTTCTTTTTAAATAGGATTCTGCAGCGGCTTTAGAAGGGTTTTTTATAAAAATTCCCTCGAAACCTTCCCTTGTTTTTTTCTCGAAATAATCGGCGGCATCGAAATCGTCTCCAATAGCTGTTTCTGTTATATTAACAGGCTGACGTTCATTCGCTTCGACGGTTGCGCCTAAGGATGATTTTGCGTTTTTTAGTTTTTCGGCTTCGTTTCCGGGTTTGAATTGGGGAAAATAGTGTCCGCCTTTTAATTTAAAAGAAAAATTGCATTTATCGGCAACCAAAAGCGTATTAGATATAGCTTCGGAAGGGTAACGGCCAAAAATTTCTTTCATCTCGTCCTGCGACCTAAAATATAGGTCTTTAGTCGAAAATTTTAATCTGTCTTTGTCCTCGACGGTCTTTCCGGTCTGTATGCAAAGAAGTACGTCGTGAGCTTCATAGTCCTCTTTGAGAAGATAATGGCAGTCGTTGGTGGCCGTTAAAGGTACTCCGTATTTTTTGGAAAGCTCTATTAGTCCGTCGTTGGCGGTAAGCTGTTCTTCCATACCCTGAACCTGCATTTCCAAATAAAAATCGTCTTTAAAAATATCTAAATAAAACTTAAGGCTTTCTTCCGCAGAATCGAATCGTCCTTTTACTATTTCGTAAGGTATTTCGCCTTTAATGCAGGCGGACATGGCTACTAATCCTTCGCTATGGTCTTTTAAGGTATTTTTGTCTATTCTCGGTTTGTAATAAAATCCGTCTATGTAAGACATAGAAACTAATTTCGAAAGATTTTGATAACCTGTATCGTTTTTTGCAAGAAGAATAAGGTGATTATAAAATTTTTCGTTTGAGTTTTTCAGTTTCATATCGGATTTTGAAATATACATTTCGCATCCGATTATAGGTTTGACTCCTTTTTTAACCGCTTTTTCGTAAAATTCTATCGCTCCGAACATATTTCCGTGGTCGGTTACCGCAACGGCAGGCATATTAAATTCTATAGCTTTATTTACTATATCGTCTATTTTAATTGCGCCGTCTAAAAGACTGTAATGCGAATGAAGATGCAAATGAACAAAATCGCTCATTATAAATTTACTCCGTTTTTTATTCCCATTCTATAGTCGAAGGCGGTTTTGAAGTAATATCGTAAACCACCCTGTTAACCCCTTTAATTTCCGAAATTATCCTTGAAGAACATGTTCTTAATATATCGTAATCTAATTTTGCAAAATCGGCGGTCATTCCGTCCACGGAAGTCACGGCGCGAAGAGCCACTACCGATTCATAACTCCTTTTATCGCCCATTACGCCTACAGTTTTTACCGGCACTAGCACCGGAAAAGACTGCCATATTTTATCGTATAATCCCGCCGCTTTTATTTCCTGAGTAACTATAGCATCGGCTTTCCTTAAAATATCGAGATTTTTTTTATCCACCGCCCCTATTATTCTTATTGCTAATCCTGGACCGGGAAACGGCTGCCTGTTTATTATTTCTTCCGGAATTCCTAATTTTTTTCCTATAACGCGGACCTCGTCTTTAAATAATTCCCTTAAGGGTTCTATTAATTTTAGATTTAATTTTTTTGGAAGACCTCCGACGTTGTGATGGCTTTTTATTACGCTTGAGGCGCCGAAAACTTTAACGGATTCTATTACGTCCGGATAAAGCGTTCCCTGCACCAAAAAATTCACGCCTTTAATCTTTTTAGCTTCTTTTTCGAATATTTTTATAAAAAGCCTGCCGATAATTTTACGTTTTCTTTCAGGATCGGTCACCCCTTTAAGTTCCTTTAAGAATAAAGCAGAAGCGTTGACTGATTTTACGTTAAGGCTAAGATTTTCCTTATAATACTTCATAACAGATTTCGCTTCCGATTCTCTTAAAAGTCCGTTGTCGACAAATATGCATTTAAGGTTGCCGCCTATAGCCCTGTTGGTAATAACCGCCGCTACCGTAGAATCGACTCCTCCCGAAAGAGCACATATAGCTTTTGCCCCGCCGGTTTTTTTCCTGATTTCTCCTACTTTGTCGGATATAAAATCTTCCAGTTCCCAGTCGCCTTTAACGCCTGATATTTTAAACAAAAAATTATTTAATATATCAGTCCCGCATTCGGTGTGAACCACTTCGGGATGAAACTGCAGTCCGTAAAATTTTTTTTCCGGATATTCAAATGCCGCGGTATCGCAGGTTTCCGTCTGCGCCGTTATTTTAAAACCTGTCGGAATTTTCACTATGACGTCGCCGTGGCTCATCCATACCAAACTGGATTTGCCGCACCCTTTTAAAAGGCTGCTCTTACGAAGTATTTCAAGTTTAGAATGGCCGTATTCCCTGTTTTTAGCCGGTTTGACCTCTCCGCCTAGTAGATGCGCCATAATCTGCATGCCGTAACATATGCCTAAGAAAGGAACGTTTAATTTAAATAAATCCTTAGAAATTATGGGAGCATTTTTATCGTAAACCGAAGACGGCCCGCCTGAAAGTATAATTGCATTTGCATTGTATTGTTTAATTTTGCTTAACGGAGAATTATAGGGATATATCTCGCAATAAACCTTGCTTTCCCTGATTTTCCTTGCAATAAGCTGGGTATATTGCGAACCGAAATCTATAATAAGTATTTTAGAATTTATTCCCATCGATTAATCTAACCTGTAGTTAGGCGCCTCCCTTGTTATAATGACGTCGTGAACATGGCTCTCTTTTAGTCCCGAAGAAGTTATCTTAATAAATCTGGTCTTTGTTCTAAGTTCCTGTATAGAACGGGCTCCGCAATATCCCATTCCCGCCCTTAAGCCTCCCGTAAGCTGATTTACTGAATCGGAAAGGCTGCCTTTATAAGGAACTCTTCCTTCTATGCCTTCGGGAACGAATTTAGATTCGTCCTTTATATGCGTTTGAAAATATCTGTCTTTGGAACCGCTTACCATTGCGCCGAGCGAACCCATGCCTCTGTATACTTTATAGCTTCGCCCCTGATAAATTATGGTTTCGCCGGGGCTTTCTTCGGTACCGGCAAAGAGGTTGCCAATCATAACGCTGTTTGCCCCGCCGGCTATAGCTTTAGAAATATCGCCGGAAAATTTTATTCCTCCGTCCGCAATGACGGGAATGCCGTTTTTATCGTAAATTTCCGAACATTCGATTATGGCGGATAGCTGGGGAACGCCGACGCCCGCAACGACTCTGGTAGTGCATATGGAGCCCGGTCCTATGCCGACTTTTACTGCGTCCACTCCGGCATCCGCTAAAGCTTTTGCGGCTTCTTTAGTGGCTATATTGCCGGCTATTATATCCATTTTATAACGTTTTTTCAGATATTTTACCATATCTATGACGCCTTTTGAATATCCGTGCGCAGTATCGATTACTACCGCATCTGCTTCGGCTTCGGCGAGCGCCTCTACTCTTTCTTCCGTATCCTTGGCAATGCCTATGGCGGCCGCTACCCTTAACCTTCCCAGAGAATCTTTGCAAGAATTAGGATATTTTTTAATTTTTTCTATGTCTTTTATAGTTATAAGTCCTTTTAAATTATAATCGTCATCAATGACCAAAAGTTTTTCTATTTTTTTTTCGTGCAGCGTTTTTTTGGCTTCTTCAAGCGTAGTTCCGACCGGCACCGTAACGAGATGCTCTTTCGTCATTACGTCTGCGACTTTTTCGTCAAGGTTGACCGAAAACCGCAAATCCCTGTTCGTAAGTATTCCTACTAATTTATCGCCTTTTACTACCGGCACGCCAGAAATCATAAATTTTTTCATAATATCCAAAGCATAAGATATTTTATCGTCGGGATTAACTTTCACAGGGTTAGTTATCATACCGCTTTCGGATTTCTTAACCCTTTCGACTTCGGCTTTCTGCTGCTGAACGGTCAGATTTTTATGTATTACGCCGATACCGCCTTCACGCGCAAGCGAAATTGCCGTTTCTGCTTCGGTGACGGTATCCATGGCGGCGCTCACCAAAGGAATATTAAGGTCTATATTTCTTGAAAATTTAGTCTTTAAATCTACGTCCTTCGGAAGTATTTCCGAATAATCGGGTACTATCAAAACATCGTCGAAACTCAGCGATTCCGTAATAATCTCTTTCATTTTAAATTTCCCTCTTTATTGTTTAACTTATAAGTCCTTCCAACAGTCCGCATTCCGAAACGGTAAAACCGGAAACCTCAAAAAAATCTATGCTCTTTAACATTATAGCCGCTCCGGCGAGAACAAGGTCTTCCCTTCCTGTTTCTACGCCGTCAATTTTCAACCTGTCGGATATTTTTGCGGAAGCAAATTTTCTGTAAATTCCGGCGGTTTTTTCCCTGCTCACGAAATATCCGTGTACTTTAAGCCTTTGGTAGCTCTTCATATTTAAATCTACCATCGCAAGAGTAGTCGCTGTTCCGGCAGTCCCGAAAAGAGTCATAGGCTTGAAAACAAAACCGCTTTCAATTATTTCGGCTTTTAACGGGTTTAATTTTTGTTCTATGCGGCTTTCCAATTCCTTTAAATTTTCTTCGGACACCGGGTCGGTTTTAACAACTTCTTCCGTAAGATGTACTACGCCCATATTCAGGCTGTATTTCCATAAAGGCGCTCCGTTTTTAACGCAGACGTATTCCGTAGAACCGCCTCCTATGTCTATTGAATAAAATTCGTTAATACCGTTAAAACATTTAGAAATTCCTTTTAAAGTTATTAAAGCCTCTTTTTCTCCGCTTATAATTTCAAGATTGAAACCGAATTCCCTAAAAATTATATTTTTTACTTCTTCAGCGTTAGGAGCGTCCCTCAACACGCTTGTGCCGGTTATAACTACATTCTCCGGCTTTATGCCGAAATTTCTAATTTCTTCTATATAAACTTTCAAAGCTTTTTTGAGCCTGTTTATTGAATTTTGGGTTATTACTCCTTCTTTTTTGAAATTTTCGCCCAGCCTGATAATTTTCATATCCACGTAATCGGGACTTAAAAAATTATTTTCTTGACCGGTTATAAGGCACCTTATAGTATTTGTCCCGATATCTATAGATGCTTTGAATTTAGTATCTGAGGCCGAGTTTGAAACCAATCTATTCTCCCCTGTAATTTTTAACGTATTTAACGTAATTATTCGCAGATTCCCTTATTGAGTCTATCTCTTTTTCGCTCAGATTTTTTTTGATTACGCCGGGCAGTCCGGCTACCAAAGAACCTTCGGGTATAACCGCATTTTCTTTAATTAAAGCCCCTGCGGCAATTATGCAGTTTTTGCCGATTTTAGCTCCGGTTAAAACTATGGCGCCTATTCCTATAAGACAGTTATCGCCTATCTCGCACCCGTGAAGATTGACGTTATGCCCTATGGTAACGCCCCTGCCAATTATCAAAGGACCGGTATCGTGCTGTACGTGAAGAACGCTGTTGTCCTGAACGTTTGTATTTTCGCCTATTTTAATGTAGTGCACGTCGCCCCTGATAACGGCGCCGTACCAAACGCTGCATTCCTTTCCAATTTCGACGTCGCCGACGATTACTACGTTTTGCGATATATACGCCGTTTCGTCTATCTTAGGATATTTACCGAGATAAGATTCTATTATCATACATCCTCCAGGCCTTTCATGTTTAATTTTTACCTTAATCCTGCATTAGAAAAAGGTGTCAGATTAATTTTACGCAAAATTTTTCTATCTTTTAGTTATTTCTATTCTTATGCGTAAAATAAAATCCGACACCTTTTTCTCACATTTTTCTACTCATTATAACACAATCAATAAGTTTTTTGTTGTTTTATTGCAGGATTAAGGTTTTAGATTTATTTTTTGTTTGATTGTTTAATTGTATATTATACAACAATTTTGCAGAAAAGTCGGGATTTTTTTGCATGTTTTCCTGTCTGTCCAAGTCACACTAAGTATCAGAAATTAGCTTTTTTGAAAGAGATTCTGCCTGCTTTTTCGCTTCTATTACGTCCTCTATAGTTTTTAAATCGAACGGTTTGTGCTTCTGCATTACAGATTCCACGTTTTGGGCAATTTTATTAAAAGATATTTTTCTGTTTAAGAAAGAATTAACGAAAATCTCGTTGGCTTCGCAAAAAACCGCCGGCATGCTTTTGCCTTCCCTTAAAGAATATCTTGCAATATTTAAAAACGGAAATTTCTCGTCGTCAGGCGCAAAAAACTCCAGTTTTGCAATTTCGGTCAAATCTATCGGTTTCATGAGATTATGGAAGCGGTGCGGATAAGACAGCGCATAACCTATCGGACCTTTCATATCGGCATCTCCCATCTGGGCTATTAACGTACCGTCCATAAATTCTACCATCGAATGAACTACTGCCTGCGGATGTATGACGACGTCTATTTTGTCTTCTTTAAACCCAAATAAAAAAGAGGCTTCTATTACTTCGAGCCCTTTATTGGCAAGCGTTGAAGAATCTACGGTAATTTTCTTTCCCATCTTCCATTTAGGATGGTTTAATGCCATATCGACGGTTATATTATTAAAATAGTTTTTATCCTTGTCGTAAAAAGGCCCACCGGATGCAGTCAAGATTAATTTTTTAACGTCCTGCTTAACTCCGCTTTTAAGGCACTGAAACAGAGCCGAATGCTCGGAATCTACGGGAATTATTTTAGCTTTATGCTTTTTTGCCGTTTTGTTTAGAATATCGCCTGCCATAACCATGGATTCTTTGTTGGCAAGCGCAAGGTCTTTGCCGGCCTCAAGGCTACGGTAAGAAAGTAAAAGTCCTGCGGAACCGCTTATGGCGTTCAATACCACGTCGAATATACCGTCGGAAACCGCTTCATGCAGTCCTTCCTCGCCGAAAATTAATTTCGTCTTAACGCCTTTTATGTTTTTTAAATTGTCTTTAGCTTTATCGTATTCAGTTTTTGAAGAAAGAACGCAGTATAATGGTTTGAGTTTTTCAATCTGTTCTTTTAGCTCCTGAGTAAAATGCCCGGCAGCAATACCTTTTACGGCAAGGAAGTCAGGATATGAGACGGCTACGTTTACGGCATTTCTGCCTATAGAGCCGGTAGAACCGGCAAGAAATATATTTCGCATAATATATATAATATATATATTTATTTATTTAATTTATGTCGGTTATTTTCTATTTTAAGCAAAAAATCATAATGTAATAAAAAAACGGGGCGGCAAGTATCAGGCTGTCTATTCTGTCTAAAATACCGCCGTGACCGGGAATTAAATTTCCCGAATCTTTTTTTCCGCCCATCCTTTTAATTAAAGATTCCGTTAAATCGCCAAACATTCCGGCTATAATGGTAACGGAAGACAAAAATATAAATAAAAGAACGGTAAATTCCTTATATTCGCTTATAAATACCCTAAATATAAGAGCGGTAAGCAAGGCGGCTAAAAAACCTATTACTGCTCCCTCTACGGTCTTTTTTGGGCTTAAAGATACAATAAGCTTATGCATGCCGAAATGCCTGCCGCCGTAATAAGCAAAAATATCGGATGCCCATACAAGTATAAATAACAGCAGAATAAGCATTCTGCCTCCGGAAACTGCAAAAATTTTAACGAGGAAAGATATAAGAAAGCCCGTATAAATTATTGAAAACAGATCTATGAATAAGGTTTTTCCAAAATCGTTTTTAAAAGAAAGAATGTTTTTTAAAAAAATTAAAAAAACGGAAAAAAACAAGATAAATATAAAAGCGCCTTCTTTCAAAAAAGCAAAAGAAAATGAAGTTAAAATAGCAAGCAATTCGGGGAGTATAAAATATTTATATTCCGACAAATCGAAAATAGAATATATTTCGTAAACGGAAAGCGCCGTCATAACGGCAGAAACTATGAAAAATTCATATATATTCAGCAGAAATATAGATAAAATTATAACTACGCCGAATATAATGCCGAATATAAATCTTTTAGGGTCGAAATTAGGTTTTTCCAAATCGCCTTGACCTTTTTTCGTAATTTTTTAATGCAGCTATTAAATTTTTCTTTCTAAAATCCGGCCACAAAGTTTTAGTGAAATAAAGTTCCGCATATGCAGCCTGATAAAGCATAAAATTGGACAGCCTTTCTTCTCCGCTAGTCCTGATTATAAGGTCGGGGTCTGGAATTCCGGCCGTATAAAGATAACTAGAAAAAAGACCGTCGTTTATATCGGTTAAATTTATTGATTTTTTTTTAACATCTTCCGATATTTTTCTAACGGCATTTAATATTTCTTCCTTGGAGCCGTAACTTATCGCAAGCGTTAAAATCAATTCGGAACCGTTTTTTGTTTTGTCTATGGCTCTCGACACCGCAATTTTTGATTTTTCCGGCAGTTTTTCTAAATTTCCGATAAAATTAAGCCTGATTTTATTTTTTATAAGATAAGGAAGTTCTATTTCTATATACTGCTCAAGAAGTTCCATTAAATAATCTACTTCTTCTTCCGGTCTCTGCCAGTTTTCCGACGAAAAAGCATAAACCGTAAGATATTTGATTTTATAATCTATTACGCCTTTTACGACGGATTTTAAAGATTTTATTCCTTCAAGATGTCCGTAAATTCTGTCTAAATTTCTTTTCTGCGCCCATCTGCCGTTGCCGTCCATTATAATAGCTATATGTCCAGGAAGATTTTTAAATGTCATACCTCTGATATTTCTTTTTCTTTGCGTTTTGTAATTTCGTCTATTTCCTTAATAAAATTATCCGTTAAATCCTGCACTTTTTTTTGAATTTTAAAAGACTGGTCTTCGGATATTTCTTTTGATTTTTCATAAGTTTTTATCTTTTCGTTTGATAGTCTCCTGAAATTTCTGATTTCTTGTTTTATAGATTCTGATAACTTGCCGACCTGTTTTGTTATTTCTTTGCGCCTTTCTTGAGTTAAAGCAGGTATTTTTATATTTATACTTTTTCCGTCGTTAGAAGGATTTAAAGAAGGGTCGTATTTTTGTATTGCTTTTTCAATAGCCGGAAGAGAACCTGCATCCCACGGGTTTATACTGATAGTTCTGCTGTCAGGAATAGATATAGAAGCAAGCCTTATTATAGGGGAAACCGAACCGTAATATTCGACGTTAACCGCTTCAATTAATCCAGTAGAAGCCCTTCCCGTCCTGATTTTTGCAAGTTCCGCTTTATAAGCCTCTATAGCATGGCTCATTTTTGTTTTTGTTTCATTGACAAATGCAGTTTCGTCCATAACATAAGCTCCTAAATTAAATATTTGCCTTTGATATTATCGTTCCTATGGATTCGCCTTTAACAACTTTTAAAAGATTTCCCTTGCCGAGCAAATTAAAAACTACTATAGGCAGAGCATTGTCCATACATAAAGATATGGAAGTAGAATCCATAACTTTTAAATTTTTATTCAAAACGTCTATATATGTAAGGCTGTCGAATTTAACAGCCTGTTTATTTATCATAGGGTCTTCCGTATATACTCCGTCTATTTTAGTGGCTTTTAATATAACGTCCGCATGAATTTCCATCGCCCTCAATGATGCCGCCGTATCTGTAGTAAAGTAAGGATTTCCGGTTCCGGCCGCAAAAATAACTACTCTTTTTTTTTCTAAATGGCGCAAAGCTCTTCGGCGTATATAAGGTTCGGCAACCTGCTGCATAGCGATAGCCGTCTGAACCCTTGAAATAACGCCGTTATCTTCAAGGCTAGCCTGAAGGGCTAAGGCGTTTATAACTGTGGCAAGCATGCCCATATAATCGCCTTGCGTACGTTCTATTCCTAAATCTTTAGAGGAACTTCCAAATCCCCTGAAAATATTGCCGCCGCCTATAACTACGGCAATCTCTGCGCCTTCCGAAACGACGGATTTTATTTCCTGAGAGACGAAATTGATTATCTCAGGATCTATCCCGCACTTGCTTTCGCCGGCAAGCGCTTCGCCGCTGACTTTTAAAAGTATCCTTTTGTAGTTAAGACCCATTATTCACCAAGTTGATAACGAACAAACCTTTTTAAAATAATATTTTCACCTAATTTAGCTATATCGTTGTCTATAACGGCAGCTATATTTTTTGACGGATCTTTGATATAAGCCTGCTCCAACAGACAAACTTCCTGAAAGTATTTTTCAAGTTTGCCTTCTATTATTTTTTCTTTAACCGCCTGAGGTTTATCCATATTGGCAAGCTGTTCTGCGTATATCTCTTTTTCTTTAGCTATAACTTCATTTTTAACGCCATCTCTTTTAATATAAAGAGGGTTTGAAGCCGCAATATGCATGGCGATATTTTTGGCAAGCTCCTGAAATTCGTTCGTTCTTGCAACAAAATCGGTTTCGCAATTTATTTCTAAAAGAACGCCGATTCTTCCGCCTGCGTGTATGTAAGAATAGACTAAACCTTCTTTGGCTTCTCTGCCTGCTTTTTTCTGAGCTTTTGCAAGACCTTTTTTTCTTAACACTTCTACGGCTTTTTCAAGGTCTCCTCCGGTTTTTACAAGAACGTTTTTACAATCTACGAAACCAGCTCCGGTCATCTGTCTCAGATTTTTAACAAGTTCGGCGCTTATATTCTTTGTATTATCCAATTAATTTTTCCTCCCTGATATATAACATATATAATAAATAATATAATTTTGACTTATTAATTAATTTGCAAAGTATTTAGGACTTTATTTGATTTTATATGGAAATGTCCTCCTCCGCAGTAGATTCGGCATTTTCCGCCTGAGAAGAAACGGCTGCCGCGAAAGTTTCTTCCGTTATAACTCCCTCCGGCAGAGGACTGCCTTTCCCTTTCCCAGTTTTTTCTTCGTAAATCTTCCTGCCTTCTATAATGGCTTCGGACATAGCATTAAGAATAAGCTTTATTGCCCTGATAGCATCGTCGTTTCCAGGTATCATCCAATCCACTAGTTCGGGATCAGCATTTGTATCCGCAATTCCTATGACCGGTATTTCAAGTCTTTTTGCTTCTTTTGCCGCTATTATTTCATGGTGTACATCGACTATAAAAACTGCATCCGGTATTTTATGTATATCTCTGAGACCGTTAAGAACTTTCTGGAGTTTAACTATCTCTTTTTCCATCTTAGCCATTTCTTTTTTTGTAAACCTGGAAAATTCTTCCGATTCTTTAAGCGATTCAAGCTCTTTCAATCTTTGTATAGAATGTTTTATAGTTGAAAAGTTGGTTAGCATACCGCCGAGCCATCTTTCGTTGACATAAGGCATACCGCATCTTTTGGCTTCTTCCACGACGATAGGATTTGCCTGTTTTTTAGTCCCTACTATAAGAATAGTTCCGCCTTCTTTTGCGATATCGAAAAGTTTTTCGTAGGCCGCAGATATATACGGCAGTGCTTTTTGGAGGTCAATTATATGAACTCCGTTCCTTGCCCCGTAGATATAAGGCTTCATCTTGGGATTCCATCTTTTCGTCTGATGTCCGAAATGGACGCCTGCTTCCAACAACTGCTTAATAGATAAATCAAATGGCATTTTTAGTCTCCTTTTGCGCTTTTTTCTCTCCGGTTACGTAAAAAGCTTCAAGCACAAATTAATAACCGGATACGATTTTGGTTAAAGTTAAAGTTAAAGTTAAATTAATTTTAAATCAACATATTCTTTTATCATTTTTAGGCTTTTTTTGCAAGAAGAAATTTCCATTTTGTGACGGGGACGGAATTGATAAAGGTGTCAGATTAATTTTCCGTAGTATATTTTTGTATAAATTAATTTTTTCTTTATGCGGAAAATAAAATCTGACACCTTTATCGCACTATAACAATATTTTAAATATAAAATTAAAGATATTATTGTACCCGTTTACAGAGATTCGTTTAAGTTCAAAGGAGTTGTCCCCGACTTCTATTTTGCCGTTAACGGTGGTAAAGGCAGCAGTATAACCTGCATTTTTAACTGCTCTCATAACGTTCGCGTTATAAGCGCCGAAAGGATAGGAGAAAAATTCCACGGCAGAACCAGTAATATTTTCAAGATAAGCTTTGGAAGCGATAAGTTCGCCTATCATAACTCCTTCTTCCAGTCTGTCTAAATAAAAATGGTTTATGCCGTGCGAACCTATGAAAAAACCGTCATTAAACATTTCTTTTATTTCATTTTTATTTAAAAAGTTTTCCTTAACTCTTTCTCTTTCGTCGGAAACCGCGTTTTTTTTTCCTATAAAACCGCTGCTTATAAATATCATTGAAGTAAAACCGGCGGATTTTAATATCGGATAGGCGTTAAGATAATTATTTTCGTATCCGTCGTCGAAAGTTATAAGAATCGGTTTTTTTACGGAAAGTTTATGGCCTTTTATAAAAGACATGATTTCTTTTGGATTCACAGTTTCATAGCCTAAAAATTTAAGGATGGACAACTGTCTTTTAAACTGCCCCGGCGTTACGTATAAACCTTTAAATACGGCATCTTTTTTTGGATAGTCTATTTTATGGTAGTATAATACGGGGATTTTCATGGGATAAGCCCGCTAACTTCTGTAAGACGCGTTTATATCTATATACCCGTGGGTGAGATTGCAAGTTAAAACGGAACGCTTTTTATTTCCCGATTTTAAGTCTATCTCTACGTCTATTTCTTTAGGAGATAGTATAGTTTTTTCTATATCTTTCGTTAATTTTTTAGAAGCAGTAGAATTTTCTACTATAATTTTTCCGTTTATGTAAATATCAATATTTTCGGCTTTGAGAGGGACACCTGCTCTTCCGACCGCCGCCATTATTCTGCCCCAATTTAAATCTTCGCCGGTTATCATCGTTTTAAAAAGCGGCGAGTTTGCTATCGTTAACGCGGTTTTCTTTGCGCCTGCTTCAGTAGAGGCGTTAACGACCGTGACTTTAATAAACTTAGTTGCTCCCTCTCCGTCGATAACTATCATTTTTGCAAGTTCGTAACAGACTTCGAATAAAGCGTTTTTTACTATTTGATAGTTATGTTTTGATTCGGTATCGTTTCCCGTCAAATCTATAAATGTATCAGCAGATGCAGGATAAAAAAACGAAGCGGTATCGTTAGTCGAGGTATCGCCGTCGACCGTAATAGAATTAAAAGATGCTTCGACGCATTCTTTAAACATTTTATCGGCGGTTTCTTTTTTTATAGGAAGGTCGGTAAATATAAAAGCCAGCATAGTAGCCATATCCGGCATAATCATACCAGACCCTTTAGCAGAGCCTCTAATTTGATATTGACTGCCGTTTATCGAAAAGCTTTTGGAAACTGTTTTTGGAAACGTATCGGTAGTCATAATAGCTTTGGTAAAATTATCGAAACCTTCTTCATCGGCAGAATTTAACAAGTCCGGAATTGCATGCTCTATAAAAGAAACGTTAAGCCTTTCGCCGATTACGCCTGTGGAACACGTAAAAACGGAGCTTTCATCTATGCCTGCTTCTTTTGCCAACGATTTAACTACCCGCAGAGCGTCTTCCATACCTTGCTTACCGTTGCATGCATTTGCATTTCCCGAATTCACTATTAACGCTTTTATAATATTTTTAGAATTTTTTTTAGATATTACGACCGGCGCCGCTTTAACTTTATTTTTAGTAAATACTGCGCTGACTCTAAGCGGAAACTTAGAAATCATCAATCCCAAATCTAAATCTTTATTTTTTTTAAGCCCGCAGGCTTTACCTGCATATAAAAAATTATTCATTTTTCCCATGGCAATTTTTATATTTTTTACCGCTGCCGCAAGGACAAGGTTCGTTCCTTCCTATTTTTTTAGGCTTGACTATAGGTTTTTGTTTTTCTTCCTGCCCTTGATTCATTTCGTTATGCGTCAGTATTATGTTATCGGAAAGCAGTCCTGCGCCCTCTATAATGTCTTCGGCGTTAATGCCGTCTTCAAACTGAACTGCTATTATCGAATTCAGTGCTTCTTCTTTCATCCTAAACTGCATATTTATAAATAAAGAATATGCTTCTTTCTGATATTCTATAAGAGGATTAACCTGGGCATAGCCCCTTAACCCTATGCCTTCTTTGAGAACGTCTAAAGAAGTCAAAGCATCTTTCCATAAACTGTCGACCGCCTGAAGATAAAGAGCTTTCAGTATGTCTAATTTTTGGTCTTCAGGAAATGATTCAATCTTTGCATCTATATTTTTTTTAATTAAATCGGTAAGCGAATTAAAAAACTCGCTTCTAGGCATTTTTTTAAATAGATTTATTACTGCGTTTTTTTTATCTTCCTGAGATGCATATTCGGCATTAATATTCAGTCCAGCATTTAAATTTAAAGTCTCTAAACTTAATATATCGGCAGACAGACTAACTTTTAATATTTCCAAAAGGCCTTCTATATCCCAATTTTCGCTATGCGTTTTTTCGGGGACGTAGGTTTCAAAATAAGATTCAAGCAAAGCTTCGACGTCAAATGCTATATCTTCTTTTATTTCGGATATATCGCATATCTCAAGCATTCTTTTTCTGTACGAATATATAAGCTCTCTCTGTTTATTCATAACGTTGTCGTAATCTATAAGATTTTTTCTGATATCGAAATTATGGCCTTCGACTTTTTTCTGAGCATTTTCTATAGCCTTGGAAATCATCCCATGCTCTATTGCCTGTCCGTCTTTAAGTCCAAGTTTTTCCAAGAACGGCGCAAGTCTTTCGGAGCCGAATATCCTCATGAGGTCGTCTTCCAAAGATACGTAAAACCTTGAAGAACCGACGTCGCCCTGTCTGCCCGACCTTCCTCTTAGTTGGTTGTCTATACGTCTGGACTCATGTCTTTCCGTTCCTATAACGTGAAGACCGCCAATATCTTTAACTCCATCGCCGAGAACTATATCCGTTCCTCTTCCGGCCATATTCGTAGAAATGGTAACGGATTTTTTCTGCCCGGCGTTTGCGATAATCTGCGCTTCTTTAGCATTATTTTTTGCGTTGAGAACTGAATGCGGTATTCCTTTTTTCTTTAAAATACCGCTAAGCCTTTCGGATTTTTCTACCGAAACGGTTCCTACTAGAACAGGCTGCCCCGTTTTATATTTTTCCGCAATCTCGTCCGCTACGGCATTAAATTTTTCCGCTTCCGTTGCATAGACCAAATCTGCATGGTCTTTTCTTGCCATAGGTTTATTGGTAGGAATAACGACGACGTCTAAGTTGTATATTTTCTTAAACTCTTCGGCTTCGGTATCGGCGGTTCCGGTCATACCCGCTAACTTATTATACATCCTAAAAAAATTCTGAAAAGTAACGGTAGCAAGAGTCTGGTTTTCTCCTTCTACTTTAAGATGCTCTTTTGCTTCTAATGCCTGATGCAGTCCTTCTCCGTAACGTCTTCCGTTCATAACGCGTCCGGTAAATTCATCTACTATGACTACTTGATTGTCCTGAATTAAATAATCTACGTCTTTAAAATAACAGGCATGCGCCCTGAGGGACTGATTAACGGCATGCAGTAAATCTAAGTGCCTAGGGTCGTAAATGTTTTTTATTTTTAAAGCATTTTCTACTTTTTCTATGCCTTCTTCGGTCATAATAGCGGTTTTTAATTTCTCGTCGACTGTAAAATCTTCATCTTTAACAAGTTTGCTTACGGCATTATCGGCTTTATAATATAATTCGGTCGTTTCTTCGGATTCGCCGGAAATAATGAGGGGTGTTCTCGCTTCGTCTATAAGAACTGAATCTACTTCGTCTATTATAGCGTAATTAAGTTCTCTCTGGACATAATCTTCCAAAGAGTATTTCATATTGTCCCTGAGATAATCGAAACCGAATTCGTTATTGGTGCCGTATGTTACGTCGCAATTATAAGCTTTTTTTCTTGCTTCGTCGTCCATATCGTTTGTGATAACCCCGACTGAAAGACCAAGCAGATTATATGCCTTGCCCATCCATTCGGCGTCTCTTTTTGCAAGATAGTCGTTAACGGTTATGATATGTACGCCTCTTCCGGTCAAACTGTTTAAATATGCGGGCATAACCGCAACTAAAGTTTTTCCTTCGCCCGTCGCCATTTCGGCTATTTTTCCTGAATGCAAAACTGAAGCGCCTATAAGCTGAACGTCAAATGCTCTGAGTCCTAGAGCGCGTTTTATTCCTTCTCTTGCGACCGCAAAAGCTAACGGCAGAATTTCGTCAAGCTTCTTATCCTGTTCCGAAGGAGCAATATCTTTTAATTCATCTTTAAACTTAAGCGTAATATTCTTTATTTCGTCATCGCCTATACCGGAATATTGGGGCTCTAAAGAGTTAATCTTTTCTACTAAAGGCTTTAATCTGGCAATCTCCCTCTGGTTGCTCGTTCCAAAAATGCTTTTTAATATTTTCATTACCAAAGTAAATGTTCCCCCGTTTTTATTTTCCTGAAACCTGAATATTTTCAAACAATATAGAAGGCGAGCCGACCGAACCGAAAAAACGCAGGTCGTTCGCTATTGCAGATATGCCGTTAAACAACTGCATAATATTTCCGCTTAAAGCTATTCCTTTTACCGGAAAATCTATTTTTCCGTTTTTAACGAAAAATCCTGCGGCTCCCAGAGAAAACTCCCCAGTATAAGGTTTTGCCATATGAAGACCCATAAGTTCCGTTATATAAAGTCCTTCTTTTATAGAGCCTATTATATCTAAAATATTAGTTTCGCCGTTTTTTATAAAAAAATTAGTGGAGCCTATGTCAGGCGGAAGAGTAAACGAACGCCCCGCCGAATTTCCGGAAGACTTTACGCCGTATATTTTTCCGTACCTGATATCATAAAGATAGGAATTTATAGTGCCTGAAGAACATAAAACTTTCGTTTTCATCTTTACGCCTTCTCTGTCGAACATATCGGTTAGCGCTCCGCCGTATAAAAGACCGTCGTCTATTATGTCTAATTTGTCGGAAAATATTTTTTTGCCTATTTTACCTTCCAATAACGATTTTTTTTTATAAACGCTGTCCGCGTAAAATGACTGCTTCAATATCCCAAGAATCTCCGAAGAAGTATAGTTATCGAAAACAACAGGATAATTTCCGCTTGCTACCGTCCTTGCTCCAAGCTGGTCCACGCCTTTTTTAGCTGCATTCATAGCGGCTTTTTTAAACTTAAGCGCACTGAAACCGTGGGAAAAATCAAAATCGAAGCCCGAACCGGTATCTTCGCCGTCCCGCGACGCAACAGACAAAAATATCTCGTAAAAAGTTTTTACCGAAGAAACATCTATTCCTTTTGAATTACAAAATCTTTTATTGATTAATGTCTCGGAATACGACGGCTTATCTACTTTGTATATTTTTTTGTCGTATGAATAAGCCGTTTCTTCCATTTCAAGCAGTAAAGACTTTTTTTTATCGATATCTATATCTTTGCCGTCTTCGGAATAAATACCTAATTTTTCGGGAGTATATATATCGTTATCGCCGCTATAATAGTCTTCTTTTTCCGCAAATTCCGCAAATTCGTCCGCTTCCATATATTTTAAAAGCGAGTAAGCGCCTTCTAAAGCGTTTAAAATTTTATCGCCCTCTAATCCGAGGCAATAAGAAAAACTCATCTTCTTTTTATCTAAAAGCCTGATATTCAGACCGTTGGTTTCGGCATTTACGTAGTTAGAAATGCCGCCGTCCTCCGATTCCATTTTGAGGACTTTTGAATTAAACATATAAAGCTCGAACTCTATTCCTTTATTTTTGCAATATTCGCCGGTTATTGAAACTGCAGTATCAAATAACCGACTTCCGTCTCCTATGATTCCCTGCAATTTCTCATCCCTTATTTTTTTATCTAAGTCAGCCATATATTTTATATTTCCTTTATTTTTTTCAACGGTTAATTAAAAATTATGCTTTGCTTGCCCGCCAGTCTTCCGTTAGTTTAATTAATATGATAGTTATTATTTTACCGGATATTATTTGTTGTTTATGCGGGATATTATATCCGCGGCGACTTCTTCTATAGATTTATCGGTAATATCTATAATATATGCGTTTAATTTAGCGTATATAGACATTGAATGGGCAAGTTCTTTTTCTATAGATTCTTTCGATACGTAATCCTGTGAAAGACCCAGCCCCATTCTTTTTAACCTTTCTTTTCTTAAATTTGAAATTCTTCCTGCATCGGAAACCAAACCGAATATTTTACTCCTTTGAACCTTAAATACCGTATCGTCTATAACCTGAGAATCTATTATGGGAATATTAGCCGCCTTAAATCCTCTTTGGGCAAGAAAAAGACAAAGCGGGGTCTTAGACGTTCTTGATATGCCCAGTATAAGGGCATCCGCTTCCAAAACTTCGTCTATCCTCTGTCCGTCGTCGTGTTTAACGGCATATTCCAGGGCATCTATTCTTTTAAAATACTCGTCGTTAACCCTGTGAATTAAACCGGGCTTTCTTTCCGGTAAAAGATTAAGGATATTTGCTATAGAATTAAGTACCGGTCCTATTATATCGATACTAACGATACCTTTTTCTGCAGATTCCTGAAGCATAATATTTCTCAACCCGTCTTTAACTAAAGTAAAAATAACCAACGCTTTTTTTTCTGCGGCTTCCGTTATTATTTCTCTTAACTTCAATTCCGAATCTATCAATAAGAAACGCTTAAGGCGCACCTCGGGAATAGAAAACTGCGATATAGCCGCCCTTGCGACCTTTTCCGCCGTTTCGCCGGTAGAATCGGATACTACGAAGACATGAAAATTTTTATCGTTCATTGTTCCGCCTAATAAAAAAATATTATAATTTAATTTACATATGGGTTTTTAATCCCATTTTTTTCCATAAAAGCATTCCGCCTTTAAGGTTATGAAGCTTATTAAATCCGTGTCTTTTGAGCATAGTGCATGCGGAATAACTTCTGGCGCCGCTGTGGCATACCGCAATTATATCCTTATCTTTATGCTTCTCTAATTCCTGAATTTTTAGCGGCAAAAGTCTTATAGGAATCAAGTGCGAATTTTCTATATGCCCCAAATTCCCGTTATATTCATTCGGTTCTCTTACGTCTATTACCAGCGTATTTTTACTTTCTTTATCTTCAGATAATTTTTTAAATGCCTCATCCGGAGTTATCTGGCTGACATCGCCGAACAATCCTTCTCTTTTAAAAATATTAAACATCTCTTTTTTTATTCCCCCTTTTATCAATTTGCGATAGTGACGTAAAGGAAAAAAAAGGTGCCAGATTAATTTTCCGCTTTACTTTTTTTAATTTACATATACCTCATAAATGCGGAAAATTAATCTGACACCTTTTCCGCATCTTATGGGGACAGAATTGAATTCTGTCCTTTCCAAGTTGTTATGGGGACAGAATTGAATTCTGTCCTTTCCAAGTTGTTATGGGGACAGAATTGAATTCTGTCCTTTCCAAGTTGTTATGGGGACAGAATTGAATTCTGTCCTTTCCAAGTTGTTATGGGGACAGAATTGAATTCTGTCCCCATTATTATAATATATATATTGCGCTTTGTCTATATTTTCAAAATAAAGGCTGTTTTAGAAAAAGGTGCCAGATTAATTTTCCGCAAGTAGCTTTT
>SHMQ01000029.1 GCA_008534395.1 Candidatus Acidulodesulfobacterium acidiphilum | reverse complement strand
AATAAAGAAATAGAGAAAATAAAATCCGGCACGCTTTCTGAAAACGAATACGATTTCAATTTCGATAAACTTATCGCGCCTTCCCCGCAGGAATTTTTGAATATTGCCGAAAGTTATCCGGCTTTTACGGAGAAAAGAGTAGTCCAGGCGGAAGATTTCGACGATTCTTTCCTTAACGACGAGAGCATACTTGAATACGTAAAATCTCCTTCGCCTTCTACCTTAGCCGTCTTTTATTATAACGAACCAAAAATAAACGAAAACTGGAAATTTTTTAAAGAATTAAAAAATAAAGGTTATTTTAAGCTGAATAAAATTAGAAAGCTATACGATAACGAAATACCGTCTTATATTAAAAATTTGGCAAGGGAGAAAGGAATATCTATATCGGAGGAGTCTGCATATTACATCATGCGATATACCGGAAATAATCTGCTTAACATAGATTCCGAATTAGACAAAATATCTTCGGGAATTAATGTAAGTTCAAAATCGGCAGATCCAAAAATAAAAACGGAAGTGCCTATAGAAAAAATAAAATCTCTTATATCTTTTTCAAAAAAATTCAGCGTATTCGATTTAACCGACAAAATATTGGACAGGGATTTCAGGGCGGCCTTTTCTATGTTCGATGTTCTTTATGCAGACGGAGAAGAACCTATAAAAATAATAGCAATATTATACAACGACTTGAAAAAACTTCACAGGGCGAAAATTCAGCAAAAATCCGGCATGAACATCGAAACGATATTAAGCTCAAATACCGTCTTGCCGTTTCTTAAAGGAAAATTTTTAAAACGTCTTTCTTTGTTTAATGCGAAGGAGTTGAGAAATATGGTCAAACTTTTGGAAGACGCCGATTTAAAACTTAAAACGACGTCTTATCCGCCGGATCTGATTTTCGAAGAATTTATTTTTAAGCTTAGCCGTTTACCTTAGAAAAAAGTGTCATAGAAAAAGGTGTCAGATTAATTTTATGCAACATCTTTATATCGTTAACCGTTCCTTTTCATATGCATAAAATAAAATCTGACACCTTTTTCTTATAATGAAAGATTAAAGTTTTATAGTATTTTTGAGTTTGGCAAGAGCTGAAACTTTTCTCGATGCATTGTTTTTGTGAATAATTTTTTTTGCGGCTAACTGCATAATATAAGATACGTTTGCGTTGAAAAGCAAAGCAACTTTTTCCTTATCGTTTTCGGCAACGGCGGCTTTAAATTTTTTAATTCCAGTCTTCATTTTAGATAAACTGCCGGTATTACGCTCCGTTCTTTTTTTAGTCTGCCTTGCTCTTTTTTCCGCAGATTTATGATTTGCCATAATAAAATGCTCCTTAATATAATTATAGATAGTTTTTTAATTTATCAGATTTTAAAAAATAAATCAATAAAAAATTGCAAAATGTCTCCCTTAAAGGTGTCAGATTTATTTATTCTCTTACTCCCGACTGGTTTTGCAGCGGAAAAAGAACTTTTCCCGTTTGCTTTTTTATCGGTTTTATGGTAAAAATAAAGGCTATGTCAGATATAATTAAATATAAGATCGGAGTTTATCCAGGTTCGTTTGATCCCATAACATACGGACATTTAGACGTTTTAAAAAGAAGCCTTAATATATTCGACAAGGTTATAGTAGCGGTAGCCTGTAATAAAAAAAAACCGTATCTTTTTTCTCAGTCTAAACGCATAGAACTGATCAACGGTACCATAAAAGAAGATAGCGATATAGATTCCGAAAGAGTAGAAGTTGTAGGCTTAAAAGGTCTTTTAGTTAAGTACGTCGAAAGCATAGGAGCAAAAGTTATAATAAGGGGATTAAGGGCAGTTTCGGACTTCGAATACGAGCTTCAGCTCGCTACTACAAACAGGACGCTTAATCCGGACATAGAAACTATATTTATGATGACTGCCGAAAAGTATTCATTTTTAAGCTCCACCATAGTTAAAGAAATTTCCAGACTTGGAGGAGACGTTTCAAGCATGGTGCCTTCGGCAATAGCCGAAGAGCTCTTAAAAATTTACTCGAAAGGAGAAAACGATGAAACTCTCATGTAGAGCTTCTTTAATCAAGCCGTCGGCTACTCTTGCGATTACGGCAAAAGCAAAAAAACTAAAAAGCGAAGGGAAAGACGTCGTGGGCTTCGGCGCCGGCGAACCGGATTTCGACACGCCCGACTATATAAAAAAAGCCGTAAAAGATGCCCTCGACAAGGGGCAGACCAAATATACGCCGGTTTCCGGCATAGACGAACTGAAAACAGCTATTGCCGAAAAATTTGCGGCGGATTACGGCGTAAAATATGAAAATTCGGAAATAATGGTATCCTGCGGCGGAAAACATTCTTTATATAATATTTTTACGGCTATGCTTAACGAAGGCGACGAAATAATAGTTCCTTCGCCTTACTGGGTTTCATACACCGAAATTATAAAACTTTCCGGCGGCGTACCGGTAATTGCGGATACTTCAAAAAACGGTTTTAAATTTAACCTTGAAATATTTAAAAACAGAATAACCGCCAAAACAAGAGGCGTCATAATCAACAGTCCGTCAAACCCCACCGGCGTAATGATGGACGAAAAGGATATAATAGAAGTCGCAGATTTTGCTAAAAAACAAGGGATATATATTATAACCGACGATATATACGAAAAAATAATATTCGACGGCAAAAAGTTTTTTAACGTTTTAATTGCGGACAAATCTATGAAAGAATATACCATAGCCGTCAACGCCGTATCTAAAACTTATTCAATGACCGGCTTTAGGATAGGCTATACGGCGGGGCCAGGGGATTTAATAGCGGCAATGAACAATATACAATCGCAGAGTACTTCTAATCCTACTACATTTGCCCAATACGGCGCACTTGCGGCGTTAAAGGGCGGATACGAATTCACCGATATGATGCGCGGCGAATTTCAAAAAAGAAGGGATTATATGTTTGATTTTTTTGAAAAAAACATAAAAAGCATGACTCCGGTAAAACCCGACGGCGCTTTTTATCTTTTCGTAGATATTTCAAAAGTATTCGGAAAATTAAAAAACTCAAACGGCGAAACGATAAATTCTTCTTCAGAATATTGCGATTATCTTTTGGATAAATATCTCGTTGCGGCTGTCCCAGGCGTAGAATTCGGAAACGATAATTTCATAAGATTATCTTTTGCTACCGGATTAGACGTTATAATAAAAGGATTAAACAGGATAAAAGAATCGGCGGCTTCGATATAAAAATAAAAATCAAACAAAAAAAACGGTATGAATAAATTTTAAAATGAAATTTGACAAATATATCCTGATTTTCTTGACGAATAAAAAAAAGCGCGGCGAATTATTTAAATTTTTTGCAAAACTTCCGCTTTTTCCGTTATCTTTTCTAGTTATCCTGTTTTCTCAAATAAAAAGAGGTATAAGCGGCGCAAAAGCAAAAAACTCCGGCATATTTACAGTTAGTTTCGGCAATATAAACATGGGCGGCTCTGGAAAAACCCCGTTCTCTTATAATTTAGCCGAATATTTATACGAAAAAGGATTAAAACCCTGCATTATAACCCGCGGATATAAAGGGCGCTTAAAAAAAAAGTCTATATAGCCGCATGGGAGTATGAAATTCCCGAATCAAGAAATAAATTGCCTGACGAAGTCCTTCTTTTAGTCGAAAAATTTAAATCAAAAAAAATCGATATTCCTGTCGTCGTGTCTAAAAACAGGTTTAAGGCTGCTAAAACCTGCCTTAACAACGACGAAATATATTACAACCTTGCGGAAATGGAATGGAATTTAGATACCTCGCAAGCCGAAAATAACGAAATTATTCCTGATGAAACGCCCGAATCAAAAACAGAGGCAATAGATATAACATATGAATGCGCCTACAAAGACGTTCACGACGAATTAGGCGGAAATAAAAGAATCGCCATTCTGGACGACGGTTTCACGGCGTTAAACATTAAAAAAGATATTAACGTAATTATAATAGACGCAAGCGTAGATATATTCATACAGGACGTTATCCCCGCAGGAATTTTAAGAGAACCGCTAAGCGCTTTAAAATATGCCGATATCGCAGTTATAAACAAATGCAGGCCGGAACTTTTGGAAAATCAATCGTCTTTTAAAACAAATATAGAAAATAAATTAAAAAGATACAATAAAAATTGTCCGGTATTTTATTCTTACTATAAACCTAATAAACTTATATCTCAAAAAAACGTTATATCTTTAGAAGATTTAAAATCATTTAAATCTAAAGGCGGCAAAATCCTATCCGTATGCGCAATAGGCAATTCGGATTATTTTTACGAAAATTTGAACGACTGCGGCGCGCCTGCGGATTACAAAATGGAATTTGCCGACCATTACGAATACGCCGAAACCGATTTTAAAGAAATAACGAACATACTTAATTCCGACGATAAATATATAGCCGTTACGACTTTAAAGGATTACGTAAAGTTAAAGCGGTTTAAAAAGTTTA